>NZ_SMSC01000002.1:0-204232 GCF_004359955.1 Candidatus Thiosymbion oneisti | reverse complement strand
TATCTCTTGAATTGGGCAAATGCTGGCCGGCTTTCGGTAGCTTCATCGATAACAAGTACCGTTCCGTGCCCCGAATTCGGGGCATTGTCCTCCCAGGTACTCTTGAGATCCCCAGGTGGGGAACCCAAAGCGATCCGATAATCATCTGATTCAACGACATCCGAGATGGATAACACAGCACAACATATTTCAGATGAAGCGGTCTTGCTTATAAGAGTGATACGGCTTCCCAGCGCAAGCCCGGCAGACTTCAGGCCTAATCCGAATTTACCAAGAGATCCTCCCGGATATTCGCGGTCACTGCCAAGCGTAAATGCATTGACCAGCTGCTCCTTCTCCATTCCGGAGCCATCATCCGCAATGATGTATCGACCTACCGTATCGGCCTGGCCTTCTTCATGTATATCCTCGACAAGCACGACTCGGATCATCCGAGCATCGGCATCGATTGAGTTATCCATGAGGTCACAAAGAGCGACTTCAGGATCATAACCAATACTTGCGACCGCATTTATCAGCCTTCCAGCTTGTGCGGGTACGGAGACCTTTTCCATATTACTTACCCCATTATTAAGGATCGTTCGCCACGCGCGAAAGCAGGTTTCACGTTCTTTCTCATTGCCTTGAGATGCTCCGCTATAGGGAGCAGATCAGGCATGCCTGCTCTTCCGGGTCATCATCTTCGCAGTCCTGGCGCAGGATTTCCTGCCACGTTCGATTCCGAGCATGTCTGTCAAAATCCTTTGCGTCGAATTGTTCCGCTCGCGCGACGAGCTCATCGAGAGTCAACCCCCGGACCCAGGTGTAGCCGTCTTTTTGGTTTTCGTAACCTTTTGCGGCCTCGAAGAGTTCCGGGTGCTCCCGTTTCAGACCCAGCCACTCTTGCCGCTGCTGAAAAAAGCAGAAGTAGCATCCGGATCGCTTGCGCCATCGGTAGTACTCGGGCACGCCTACCGACTCTTCCAGGATGTGGAAAACATCGTCCCGGACGATGCCATCCTGGATGAACGGGAATGCGGGCTTGATATTCTTTTTGGTGCTGATGTAACCCTCGCGGTTCTCATCCGCACGAATTCCGATATAGGAAATCGCTTCGTCTTCTTTGATGAACCGTTCGAACGGCTTGATCTTCATCTCTCGTGTGCACCAACGTTGGCGTGGAGAGGGGAGATAGCCGCCGAAGAGTTTCAGGTGATGATCGAAATCCCGGCCACTGTCAAGGCGCTCAACCTTTTTCCCCAGGTAATCCTCAAGCCGATTGATGAAACTGTAGACCTCAGGTAGCTCGGCGCCCGTGTCGCAGAAAAAGTACTCCATTTCCGGCACCCGCCCCTGCTCCCTGAGATAGATGGCCAGGGCCGCGCTGTCCTTGCCGCCGGAGAGGCCAAGGACATGCCGAACCGGTTTTACTGTGTCAGCCATGACCACCTCCGAGGGTGTAATTCGATATCCTCATCGCATGTAATCCCGGAAATCGTTCAGGTGCTCGTCGTCCTCGGACAACACCTTGAGAATGCCTTTCGCGCTTCCGGGACGACGCCTTTTATCAAGCGGTTCCGTAGACTCCGGGAGAAGAATCACCAGTCGGGCCAATCTGCCGTAAGCATAGTGAAATTCTTCCGGCAGCCGAACCTGGCCCTCTTCGTCGATTCGGGTTTCGAATTCGATGGCCTGCATCTCAATGGTTCCTATTGCGTTCCGAGTAATGTATTAGCAGTATGAAAAAACGATGGGTCTAGATAACTTTAGCATCTTCAAATGTATGCTAAGGTTATGTTATGAAAGGAAAAAACAAGTATTTCAGGCGTTCACACATTTCGGAAGCTAAATTCAGGGCGATTATACGTTATTTCGTGCACGATTTACCGGCCTCGAAAATCGCCGATCTGAGTGATATAAGCCGCCCGACGATAAACAAGATACTTTTAAAGCTACGAATCAGGATGGCCCAGGTTTGTGAAGATTCATCGCCCTTGTCCGGCGAAATTGAAGTCGATGAATCTTATTTCGGCGCGCGACGTGTTCGCGGCAAAAGAGGTCGCGGAGCATCCGGTAAAACGATTGTTTTTGGGTTACTGGAACGCCAGGGGAAAGTCTACACGGAAATCGTCCCTGATGCCTCCAAGAAGCAGCTACAGGCTGCGATCCGGGGCAAGGCATCCCTGGACAGCATCATCCACTCGGACGGTTGGAGAGGCTATAACGGGCTCGTCGACGTGGGGTACGAAAAGCATCTTCGCGTCCATCACGGTAAGAACGAATTTGCCCGCGGGAATTGCCATATCAATGGCATTGAATCATTCTGGTCGTATGCCAAACGAAGGCTTGCTAAGTTCAATGGTGTTCCCAAAGAAACGTTCTATTTTCACCTCAAAGAATGTGAATTCAGATTTAATCACCGAGAGGAAAACCTCTATGATAGAATACTAACTCTACTGAGAGAAAATCAACTCTAAAGTTATCTAGACCCAAACGATTACCCCGTGGTGAGCTTTAGCCGTGTATCTTCGCCTTCTTCGCGATTTGGGTGTTCAACCGCACGCTTGTTGCCTAAACATTCGTCGACTAGCTCCGCGAGCAGTGCAAGTTTGAGCTCCCTATCGTGAAGCCCCGAGAGCCCTTGCTCGACGGCGGTTTTGGCGCTATTGAATGCCGCCCGTGTCTCGCCATCGATGTACACTACTTCGTCGTGCTCCGATACCCCTTTGCGCACCGCACGCAGGAGAACCACGTCGAAATCCGTATCCTGCCTCTGCCGCTGTCCATCGTAATGTACACGCAGTTTCTCGAGATCATGAATCCGGCGGGTGAACTCTACAAGTCGGTATTCCGCCGCCTCTGCTTCGCTGTCGGTCCATTTGCGGGATGGCTTTTGGCCGAGGAACAGCAGGAGGTTGGAGAACCATTCCTCGTCATCGCCCGTGGTCTTGATAATGCGGCGGATGAAGGCGCGCAGACCGTCGATGTCGATGGTGTAGCTGTCGAGCCCTTCGAGCCGACCCCGCAGCACAGCACGCAGATCGGCCAGGTTTGAAGCGCGATCCAAGTTGAACGCTTGGGCAGTCAGTTTTTGGAAGTGGGCGAGCAGGTCAGGGTAGGCATTCTTCAGCTCCCGCAGGGCCTCCCTGAGCCGTTCCGAGAAGGTCCTGAGTTGCTGTTCGTCCGGCTGCGAGGTTTGGATGCTGGAGAGTCCACAGGCAACAGGGAGTTGCTCGAACAACAAGACCTGGGGGGACTTGGCGAGTGTGAAGGCGCTGCGTACCTTCTGGGCAGTGGGCGAGACTCGCTTGGTGGTGGTCGAGAACTCGGGCAGATCACCCATAAACTTGGCGAGGGGGCGGGCTATAGCCAAAACACTGGTTTCGCGGTCCGAGTCTCCGAACAGGAGCTTTGCGTATTCCTTGTAGAGTGAAGCCCGTAACCCCTCGATACGGAAGCTTTGAATGGCAAAGTCTTCCGGTCGACGCACGAGGCGTTCAAGCTGGTCCGTGGTCAAATAGGGCACATAGCGGCCTTCTTCGAAGAAGGCGATCTGGTCTTCACCGGATAGGTAAGCCGCAATAGAGAGGATCGGCAATACCCCTCGCTTGAGGCCGAAAGGTGGGGCCTCTAAAACCTCGTCCAAAGCCGTAAAGGGTTGCGGGGCGTCCTGGGCGTCGGCAACGAACTGCTCGATGCGACGCCAGACCGGCTCCAGGTTGAACCTGTCATCAACCGTGGGCGGGCCGAATTGCCAACTGCCGTCAACCAAACGGTGAATACCGGACGCTTGCAGCAGGGCCATGTAGATGGCCCGCTCCGGTGGATACCTGTCGATTCCCAGCCCCGGCTCCGACCGTTTGTCGAGCATGGCCGCGAGGAGCTTGTTGCGGGCCGCGGCGGCCTGAGAGGAGAGCTTATCCCGGTTGATTAGCTCGTTCTGGATGATAGGGCTGGCGTGATATAGGCGGTCGAGCACGTGCGAAAGGGCGGATTGCAGCTCGCGCCTGGTGCTGACCCCTAGCGCTTCGCCCTTCCAGTACCAAGTCCTCGTATCTGGGTTTTCGGCGATACCTCGGAGCAGGTCTTGCTCGTTGCCGAGGGCGATGGCGTAGCGGTCTTTGAACTCCCGCTGGGCAACGGGATCGGTGTTGAGCGCCTGGGCCTCTCGTCGCACGGCCTCCAGCGCCATTACTTCGACTATCACTTGACGCAGCCGATCCGCATCCGGGCACTCGACGACCATATCGGTCTCGCTGAAGTATCCGAGCGCCTCAGTAGAGAGGCGGTCTCGGTCGGCTTGGTTGTAGACGAGAAAGAAGATGACGCGCGGGTCTTCCCCCTGTTCCGGCAAGCGACGAAAGGAGGCGGCGTCCGCGAAGCTGGGCACGAAGCAGCGCAGGGCGCCGGTTCGGATCGCGTGCCGCCGGGCGACGATGGGCTCTAGGGCTTGGCGCTTGTTCAGGGCCTCGGCGAGATTGAAGCGCCCGCTGCGCTCGACCTGCTCGTCCACCGCGGCATCGAGATCAAAATCGCTTCCTTCCCACACCCGGTATTCGCCGCTGAATCTGCGGTACTGCAACACGGATTTTGCTTGGAGACTGCGAGCAGTGGCAGCCGCGGTCCCCGGCGGGTCGGCACAAAGCTCCACGACCTCCCGCGACGCCTTGAATCCACCTTGGGCGCCGATGATGTTCAGGAGCCCGATGGACTTGAGGAGCAGGACCTCACGCGCCGGGGCATCGCCGAGTCGCTCGACCACAGTGACCACCTCCATCCAACGGCGGCGGGTGTAGTGATCCACAACGGCGGCGGATTGGTTGAGGATGAAATACTCGTAGATCTCCCAGGGCAGAATCCACTCGCCCACGCTGGACAAGCGTTGCAGGCTGTCGGCAAATCCGTGGGGTTCGCGGCTGCCGAGATAGCTGAAGAGGGTGCGTTCGTTTTGGGCCACCTTTTGGCACAGGGTTGGTAGCAAGAGGGTGCTCAGGGGATGGAGGGGATAGCAACGCTCGAAGAGCGCAGCGGCGGTTTCCTCGTCCAGGGCCTTGGGCAAGGCATCTGCCTTGACGAGCTGGGCCATGCTCTGCGCTGTCTGTTTCGAGACCTTGGCCCGTTCGGCGTCGTTCAAGTCATGGGAAAAGGCAGCAGCAACGATACGCAGAGTCTGCTCTGCGGTCTCGATGAAAGGCACCGTCTCGAAGCGGCCCTGAACTTTGGCCCATTCGTTGCGCAGGGTCTCGCTCAGCCCGCAGGCGTATCGGTCCATCGCTTGGTGCAGCAGCACAACCAAGGTGAGCGTGGCGGCATGTGCAGCATTGGCCCGCTCAGCCAATGCTTGAAGCAGAAAGATGTCATTGGCTCCGTAGTGCCGTACCTCGTACTCCAGGAATTTACCCAGTTCGTCGATCACGATCAGGAGGCCATTGGCACCGCTTTGGGCAAGGGCCTCTTGCAGGGAAACGACGGCCGCCAGCAGGTCGCTCGTCGGCACGCGCTCTCGATCGGCAAGGCGCTGAAGTTGCCCGATGACCTGAGGCCGGCGTCCTGACCGATTGGCCCAATAGTCGGCAGCGCCTTTGGCAAGCGCCTGAGCGAGTCTCCGGCCCATCGGTTCCGGGCTGCCGGTCAGTACAACCACACAGTATCCCTTGGTATCGGCTTGCAGTGCGCGGTAACGGTCGGCCAGCGTGGTTTCGGTGCGTTGCAGGACGTCCATTGCCGCCTCGGCGCGCTCCGTTTCGGGCCCGGAGAGGAGGCAGGTAAGGAAAGCGGCGAAAGAAGATTTGCCGGTCCCATAAGGCCCAATGAGGGACCAGGCGCAGGGCGTGGCATCCGCGGTCAGGGTAGCAGCCACCCGGCCGAGCGTTTGGATGGCGCGTGTGGTCGGGATGTAACCCCGCACCACTTCCGGAGACTGAAAGTCACGCTCTAGATTAACCGAACGGGTGTAGTGCGCGTTGACCGCGATTTTGTCGGCGAGACTCATGCCGCGGTGTCCTGAATCATCTCCGAATAATGGTAATCGAGCAGCTCGGTCGGCACTGCTTTTCGTAAGAGATAAAGTTGGTGGATCCCCGCGGACTCGCGCAGGGAAAAGAGATCAGGGAGCTCCCTCGCCAACTCCTCAATCTTGCCGAGCAACCCGGCCTCGGTCAGGCGGAATAGGCCCCCGATCGCGGGGTATCCCACGCGCCCATACATGAGTTCTTCGATGGGGATCTGTTGCTCGTTCAATGCTGACAATAACTCAACTATAGCAAAGCCGAGAATGCCCGGCGGCAGACCCTTGCGCACGGCGGGACGTGACTCGAAGGTCTTGGGCCCCGACAGGTTCGAGACCAGTCCCAGGACCGCCAGGGGGGAATCCAACGCCTCCTCGGCGGGAACTTTGCCTCCAGCCGCAGAGCGGACATACATACGCAATAACACGGCCGTGTCCGACTTGAGGGTTGAGCCTGCGTATCGGCCTTTGACTTCCTCCCGCGCGAAATCCTGAAGGGCCGCGACCAGCTCCGTCGCCGTGAACTCGGGCTTGTGAAAACGGTTGAAGAACCACCACCAGGATGTGGCGAGTTCAGGGTTTGATGCGATCAGCCAGTGGACCAGCCAGATGGTTGCTTCGTCTTCGAGGTAGGGATCGCAGCCGTTGTCGTCGAAGATGTAGGCCCCCGTATCGGTCAGCTTCCAGCCGTCATCCGCCTTGACGATCAGGCGGGCCGCTTGGAGCCAGTAGCGGATCGATGTGACCATGTTCTTGCCGACGCCGAGCCTGACCGTCGCGTCTTCGGCCTCGAAGACCGGATCACCACTCATTAGAGCCTGTGTCCCCTTAGTGAGCCAGCCATAGCGCAGGGCGAAGGTCTCATGGCGTCCGAAGACCGCCTTTTCGCCCGTGAATCTCATCCGTATCCCCTATCGTCTTCGTCGCCGTCGGCCACCATGAGTCGCAGGGATAGCTGCCTTCCGTCCCGTAGATACTCGTCGACCCGTTCCAGAAACCACTGCTTTAAGCTCGATCCGTCTCTGTCCAAGGCAGCGTAAAGCGCTTGTTTCTGTTCCGGGTCGATCTCGATAACGATCCGACCGCTTCTACCTACGGGCACGACGTATTCTTGGTTGGGCCTCAATATTATGTAACATAGATTATGTTATGTGACACATCAAGCCTTCAAATATGGCTACATGGAATGCACGGCATTACCTCAGATTCGGCGATGAGCGCACGCGGCCGGCGGTGGACCTTGTTGCCCGTATCGATGTGGAAGCACCGCAGGAGATTGTCGACCTTGGATGCGGCCCCGGCAACAGCACCCAGGTATTACGTGCACGCTGGCCAGGTGCGATTGTTCGCGGTATAGACAATTCGCCGGAGATGATCGACGCCGCCCGCGCGGCCTACCCGGCGCAGGACTGGATATGCGCCGACCTTTCCGACTGGGTCCCGGACCGACCTGTCGATCTTGTTTTCTCCAACGCGGCCCTGCAGTGGCTTGGTGACCATCGAAGGCTACTACCGCGACTCTTCTCGGCGGTCGCCGCTGGCGGCGCCTTCGGCTTTCAGATTCCGAGCAACGGCGACGTGGGGATCCGTAAGCTCATACAGGAGATAGCCGAGGATCCGATGTGGCGCGATCGGATGACTGTTGCCCGCTCAGCGCTGACGATGGAAGAGCCGTCGGTCTACTACGATCTCCTCGCCGGACAGGCTACCGCCGTCGATATCTGGGTGACCGAGTATTTTCACCGGCTGGACAGCTCCGACGCCATCGTCGACTGGATGGCAGGCACCGGGCTGCGCCCTTTTCTCGAGGCATTGGATGACGCTAATGAACGGCAACGGTTTGTGCGGCTGCTGCGCGCCCAGGTCGCCGCTCACTATCGGCCCCACCCCGACGGCAAGATCCTCTTTCCCTTTCGCCGTACCTTTGTGATTGCGTACCCTTTGTCTTGGGGACGGGCGGTCACGTGCGGTCAAGGTGCTGGTACGCCTCCAACGTCTGGAGCCGGGTATCATCGACCGCCCCCCCGACGGTGAAGTGGTAGAGCGACTGCAGCGCTTGACCTTCCAGGCCGAGCACGGAGTGCAGAACATCATCAAAGAAACAGCCGATGCCCGTAGCTCGCACGCCCGCTGCCTCGGCTTCCAAATAGAGCAGCTGGCCGATCAGGCCCGTCTCCCAGAACAGGCGACGATAGAACCATGGACCCGGTGAAATCAGCCGAGGCTCGAACTCGGCCAGCATCGCGACGGCGAAGGCACCCGCCTCAGCGATGTCCTGGTGGCAACAGATCGCGTTGGCTGCCTCGCGATAGTCACCCGCCTGCAAGCGATACAGGCCCAACCCCTCGGGGGCACCGGGCGGTTTGCTGAACTCGAATTCGCTTGACAGCAGCCTGCGCAGCAGATCCTCGGCGCCCGGCCGGCGAATGAGTAGATAGAGCCCCGGCGTCAGCTCGTCGACACGATGCACGAACAGCGTCAGATGGATGCAGGCCGGCCAGGGCCAACCCCGCCAGACCGGGTGGCTCGCCGAGGGCAGCGTGCGCGCCAGCATGACATAGAAGTCGGCGGCCCGAAGGCGCGTCCGCCCGTCCATGTCCAGGGCGCTGCGACGCTGTCGGATGAGTCGCCCGGCCAACGCCTGACGCTGGGCCCTTTGCAGGTCGAGCCACGCCGAGTCCCGCTCGGGTGCCTCTGCAGCATGGCTGGGGATGACGCCGGAGGGTTCGTGGGCGGCGGCCGGGTTGTAACCCGTGGGTGAGGGTTTAGCGCCGGCGTGGGTGACTTCGTCGATGATCGGCCACGGGTGGTGCTCTCGGCTGAGCAGGTTAGGCTCACCCAGCAAGGGTGCGGCGCCGATCTGCTCGATCGCTTCTCGCCAGACCAGAGTTTGGGGCGCCGTTGCCTTGGACAAGCCAGCGTCCGCCGGCTCGGGCGCCACAATCGCGAGCAGCGCGTCCGGATGCTCCGCTTCGACACCTGTCTGCCGGTCGAGCCCCAGCAAAGCGACCAGGTCCGCGTCGCCGACGGACTCGATCAGGGACACCTGCCAACCGAGTCTGGCCGCCGAGAGGCTCAAGGCCCCGATCGCATGACCCACATCATGCTGGCAGTAGCGATAAGCCCGCTCGCCGTATTTCCAGGATTCGCGCCAATGGATGCTGCTGAGCGCCACCAAGCCGACGGCGCCGAAGGCATGGCATAGGGTCCGGAAGCTGGCCGGTTCGATCCATCGGCGCACCTCCAAACCGTGCTCGAACGGCGCGTAATGCATCACCGCCGGCCGATCGGTCAGACCCTCGATCGGTCCGCTGATCAGGTAACCCTCTGTCGGATGCAGGTTGCCGCTGGAGGGATTGACCCGTAGGGACCAGCGACTACCTTTGATCGCCTTCCAGGCGCTCAGCGCCAGGCCGTAATAGAAAAACGCGCTGACCTGGTCGGCTCGGATCAGACCGCCGGCGCCCGCTTTCGGTGGTGCCTGGTCCGGGGCTGGGGCTGGCGCCCGGCGCCTGGCCGTGGCCTGCTCCGCCCATGATCCATCGAATAGCGCGTCATAGGTCGGACCAAGGTCATCGACGGGGCGCACGAGGCGTAACAGCGGGGCGCCCTCGAAGCGACGGAACGGGTCGGGCTGATTGGCCCAATCCATGAATCCCAGCGCGCGCGCGTAATGGCCGATGTGATGCTTCGTCCGCTGGTGGTACCGGAGGACGATGTCAAGGCGATCGGCACTGGCTGGGGTATCGTTCATGGGATCGGAGCCTTTCTAAGGAGTCGGCGATATCTGTTCGGTGGAAATCTACCAAAGCTGGCGGATACCGTAGGCGGACAGGGCGTTGTCAGCGCTCAGTAGCGGCAGGTCTTCCTCCAACGCCTGGGCGACCAGCAGACGATCGAAGGGGTCGCGATGGTGAAAGGGCAACTCGGCGACACGTACCGCATGGGCCAGCGTGATCGGAAAGGGCGTAAGCGCATTGTTGCGGATGCGGTTGTCGATGAAGGTGCGCGGGGGCTCTGCCAGCTCCAGCTTGCCTAGGCTGTGCTTGACCGCGATCTCGAAACCGACGACGGCGCTGAACAGCAGCTCATTGTCAATATCCAAAAAGGTTTTGCGCGCGTTGGCTGAGAGCCGTGGATCGTCGGTAACCAGCCACAGCAGGCTGTGGGTATCGAGCAGCACCCTCACCTAAAGTGCTCCCTCAGGTCATCGGGCAGGTCGTCGAAATCGGGGGCGATACGCACCATGCCCTTGGCCTCTCCGAGCCGGCGTTGGACCTTCGGCGGCGCAACCGGCACCAGCCGCACGATCGGCTTGTTGGCGCGAGCGATTACAATCTCCTCTCCAGCCTCGGCACGAGCAATCAGGGACGAGAGCCGGGCCTTGGCCTCGTGAATGTTGACGGTGGCTTGCATGGAGCTGCCTCGCTTGCGGCTGCGACTCAGTTGGTCCCATTAGTTGGTCCCACTATAGTCGCCTATCGCAGGGTTGGCAATGCAATCTTTGTCAGTGGGCTTAGGACAAGCACGACGCTTTGGCGTCAGGGACACCGCGCTTGCGGGTAACAGAATGCCTATCCAGGTCGCTCGTGCCGCGGCGTACGGCCGGTCAGCACGATCCAAGATCACATAGAACGCCGATGTGTCGATGAAGATCACTGGCCGAATGTCAACACGACCTGAAACACAGCGATTGATCCATCCCGGGTAGCCGTTGACAATAGGGTACCTTAAAAGATTCAAGTACCCGCGCGGGGTGAGGATGCCCTGCCCGGTTCAATTCGGAAAGCCGCGCGGATAGTAAAGCGGAGTCGAAAGTACATTCCCGGTTTCGGCTGTTGAAAGATTCCATGGCAGGAATTTTTTCAAGGCCCCCAATAGACGGAAATTCGGACGTTATCCGCGTCTGCCATTGGGAGATAGCGATGCTCAATAAGCTCACGGACCTCTATTACCGCCTTACCCTCGACCGACCGCTGTCGGTCCTGTTCTGGGTCGCATTGTTCATGGCCGTGGCGGCCTACTGTGCCCAGGGCTTCAAGCTGGACGCGTCCGCCGACTCCCTGATCCTGGAGAACGACGAGGATCTGCGCTACTACCGTGGGGTACTCGCCCGTTACGGCTCCGACGAGTTCCTGGTGGTAGCCTACAGCCCCCGCGCAGACCTGATGTCCGATCAGGTGCTCGCGGACATCGGCGAGCTGCGCGATGAGCTGGCCGCGCTGGAGCAGGTCGAGTCCGTGACCACCCTGCTCGACGTGCCCCTCATGGACAGCCCCCGCGTCACCCTCAGTGAGATCCGCAAGGAACAGCGCACCCTCGAGACCCCAGGCACGGACCGCGAGCTGGCGCGCCAGGAGCTTACCACCAGCCCCTTATACCGCAATCTGGTCGTGAGCCCGGACGGGCGCACCACCGCCATGCGGGTAAGCCTGCACCGTGACGAGCAATACCGGCGCCTGCTCGAAAGGCGCGAGGCCCTGCGCCTGGAGCAATCCCAACGCGCCCTCAGTCCCGAGGAGAGCGCCGAGCTGCAGGCCGTATCCGAAGACTTCAAGGCCCACGCCGCCCGGCTTCAGGACCAGCGGCAGGCGGACATCGCGTCCGTGCGCGCCGTCCTGGACCGCCACCGGGACATGGCGGAGATCTATCTGGGCGGTATCCCCATGATCGCCTCCGACATGATCGACTATGTGCGCAACGACATCCGGGTGTTCGGCGTCGGCGTGGCCCTGTTCCTGATCGGCCTGCTGGGGGTGGCCTTCAAGCGCCTGCGCTGGATCCTGATCCCGCTGTTGATCTGCGCCGCCGCCGCCGTTGGCATGATGGGCTTTCTGGGCTTGATGGACTGGCGGGTGACGGTGGTCTCCTCGAACTTCATCTCCCTGATGCTGATCACGGCCCTGGCCCTGACCGTGCACATGGTGGTGCGCTATCTGGAGCTACAGACGCTGAATCCCCAGAGCGGGCAACGCGTCCTGGTCAAGGAGACCATCCGCTCCAAGTTCCTGCCGTCGCTCTACACGGCGCTGACCACTCAGGTCGCCTTCGCCTCCCTGATCATCAGCGGTATCCGCCCGGTCATCGACTTCGGCTGGATGATGGTGGTGGGTGTGGGTCTGGCATTCGTCCTGTGCTTCCTGCTCTTTCCCACGAGCGCCGTCCAGCTCACCCCGGGTAAACCGGTCTTCCGTCACCACGACGTGACTGCTGCCATCACCCGCTCCCTGGCCCGCCTCATAAAAGGCTTCCGGACCCCGACCCTATGGGTCTATGCCCTGCTCGTGGCCTTGAGCGTCGCCGGCCTGTTGCGGCTTACGGTGGAGAACCGCTTTATCGATTACTTCAAGGACAGCACCGAGATCTATCGGGGTATGCTCCTCATCGACCGCCAGCTGGGAGGGACCACGCCCCTGGACGTGATTGTCGGACCGGACCGGACCTTCCTAGAGATGATCGCCGAGGAGGAAATCGCCAAAGAGAAACCCACAGACTCGGATGAATTCGAAGCAGACCCCCTGTACCAGGACGAGCTATCCGAGGACGAGAGCACCGGGATCAGCGGGGACAGCTACTGGTTCAACATGTTCCAGCTTCCGGTCGCGGACCAGATACATGCCTACCTGGAGGGGTTGCCCGAAACCGGCAAGGTGCTCTCGATCTCCACCACCATGGCCCTGGCCACCCTCATCAACAACGGGCCTTTGGATAACCTGAGCCTTGCGGTCCTGTACCAGCGGCTCCCGGAGAACATCCGCAATACCCTGTTCACGCCCTACATGTCCGCCGACGGCAATCAGCTGCGTTTCTCCGTGCGGGTCATCGACTCCGACCCCGACCTGCAGCGGGACGAGCTGATAAAACGCATCCGCAAAGATCTGGTCGACAAGCTGGGCCTGGAAGCGACGCAAGTACGCCTCTCGGGCATGCTGGTGCTCTACAACAATGTGCTCCAGAGCCTATTCCGCTCCCAGATCCTCACCCTGGTCGTCGTCTTCCTGGCCATCGGCGCCATGCTGCTGATCCTGTTCCGGAACTGGATGCTGGCCGCCATCGGCAGCGTGCCCACCATGGTAGCGGCGACCGTCATCCTCGGCACCATGGGTTGGCTCGGCATCCCGCTGGACATCATGACCATCACCATCGCCGCCATCTCGATCGGCATCGGCGTGGACAACACCATCCACTACACCCACCGGGTACGCGAAGAATTCGCACGCGACGGCGACTACTGGGCCGCCGTCGAACGCAGCCACGGCAGCGTCGGCAGGGCCATCTACTACACCTCCATCACCGTCACCCTGGGCTTCTCCATCCTGGTCCTGTCGAACTTCATCCCCACCATCTATTTCGGCCTGCTCACCGGTCTGGCCATGCTGATCGCACTGATCGCCAACCTGACCCTGTTGCCATTACTCATCGTTCGATTCAAACCGCTGGGGCCTGAGAACTCGTAGGGCGGGTAAGACCAGGGATGGTCGCAACCCGCCGGAAGGCTTTTGGCGGGATGCGCTGCGCTTTCCCGCCCTACGCGGGCTGCATTTTCCTGCGCCTAAGTGCATGAAAATGAAGATGCTTGGTGCCCACACTATGCGGGCGCCGGGTTGAAGAAACCCAGGGAGGGAATTTTTTAGGGCCCCTATTTTAATCTTTTATTCCTATACTTGATTTACAACTGCAGTTGAGCAGGAGGAAATTTCACTTCCATCTGAGACGAAACATGTGAAGAGCCGTACGCAGGCCTCCATGGGCGCATGGGGGTTGCGGTCCTTTCTATCCGAGTAATCGTTCAGACCCCACCTCGTCATTCCGGTAAGCGTTGCCGGAATCGAGTACCCCATTTCGCCTTATTTTGCGTTCTCAGCGAGGCGAGAAGCGGTCAGATGCGAGGCGCGCGAGCGCAGGAATAGCCGGTCCTCTTTCAAGCTCGCGCAACAACGCAGCTGGTCGCTTCTCGCTGCGCCCGAAGGGAGCCCCCCAAACACGCCAAGGCGGCGTTTTCAACACTGAAGGCTCATATGGATAGAAAAATGTTACAGAAACCAAGGAAAGTCTTTGTAATCAGCGTTAGTGCCTATTTCGGCCTGGCGCTCTGTTATGTTTTTTCGGTCATTGCCACCGTACCTTACCCGGAGTCCATAAGGGCTTTAATAAATCAACCCAATCACAGCCTATTCGCTTTGATTGTTCTTCCATGGGCTGCAGGCTTGTTTGCAATTTCCATAAAACCGGAGATATTCAGTAAAAAATATATATTCGGGCACACCATTCTGTTGATAATCCTGTCGATTATTCTGTTGCTTATCAATGCCGATGCCCAGGAAAAGGGACCGCCGCACCTCCCCTTCCAACTGCAGCACCCGAACCGCAATGCCTTGCAGAAATCGGTACAGTGTGCCGAAACACAGCGCAGAAATGTTTTAGACGATAAGATAAAACCCGAAGCGGCCATATCCGGATATAAAAAGTGTGTGGCGGCGAACTTAGGGATTACTGAAAGCGACGTACAGAGATTCAATGGAACTGCCGATTTTCTGGCCAGAGGATCCGTGGTAGCCTATGTGGATTATATCTATACTGCATCCGCCGCAATGTTCGGCACCCTCTATTTTTGGTATTTATTCTTTCTAAGATTTTCAAGACAGTCCATAACTCCCCAAATGAAAGATCAATTGCTTTTAGTGTACATGTTCCTTTTAGTCTGGGTACCGACCAGGATCTATTCGATTTGGCATGAGAGCTTTTTTTCCATTCCGGATGTGGGGCATAGTCTACCGGTAGTGGGTTTTGCCGGTGCATCGTCATTAGTTCTGTTGTTACTGATATTCAGACCAGGCCCGATCATGATCGTGGTTTCGGTAACGCAGGCTGTCTTATCATCTGCGGTGGGAATTATAGGAATAATCAATCCCAGTTACTTTCGATTATTGGGTACAATATTCAACGACATGAATATATATAGCTTCCTTGCCATAGAGCTTGCTGCTTTGTTGACCCTAATGGCAATAGTATCGCAATATTTTGATTTTTTTAATGATAACGAAAATCAAAATTCATTGTAATCATGATGGTCATCGCTCGGATCAAGCAAGCCAATCCGGAATCCGGTATCGATGAGGATGTTATCACTCAATGCCATCTTCCTCTTCTGAACCTCCCCCGGCGTATCCTGCCCACAGGGCACGTTGTCTCGTTCCCACGCGCCGCGTGGGAACGCGAAAGCTCCGCGCCGCGGAGGGCTCCATGCGTGAGAATCCGTGGGTAAAAGCCGTATTTTCCTATACTCAATATCATTGAGCACTACTTTTTTTGCGTGCTTTGCGTCTTTGCGGTTCAAACGCTTCCCGCAGCCTCATCGGTGCCGGGTGAGTCGAGTCGGTGGGCACAGCCCACCCTACCGGTCCCGGCAGGATCCCCAGGGGAAAATCAGCCGCAAATCGACGCAAATGGACCCGGAACCGTCGATAGATGGCGGACCGATCCTGCTCGGAAGGTGCGCCTAACCCGACCTACCACTGAACTTTTTTGCCGCAAATGAACGCGAATCAACGCAAATCGGTCGCAGTCGGTTTGCCCTCGTCAAGGCTGCTCGGCCCGCCAACGGGCCAATTGGTCGTGGTGATTTTTCAAGTCTTGTAGGTCGGGTCAGGCGCGCCTTTCGATGGTGGGGGATGCAAATACCTTCGAACGCGCCCTAGCCCGACATTCGATGGTGCGCACCGGCTTGCTCCGTAGAAGATGCGGATCCAATCGAAGCCAATGCCACTAAGTGAACTGTTGACCGCTTGCCGTGGTGGGTCGGAATACGCAAGAGAAAACGACGAAGCGCGTAGAGCGGGACAGGCCATGGACGGCCGCATCCCGCCTGTGATCGGGTGCGTCGCCCATGCCGATGTCCCGAACGTGCTTTGCTGTATGCCCGTATTCCCTAAACACAGCCAGAGTCGAGTGCGGCATATTGGCATCCAGCAGAAACTTCATGCCGCGCCCGGTAGTGGGTGAAAAGATTCCTCCTCGACCAGGGCGCCGGCGAATGCGAGTGCAGCCCGAATGTCCTCTTGCAATAAGCCATATTCTCGCTGGACTTCTTCGAAGCTCATACCCCCTGCCAGGCTTCCGACGACGATGGCGACCGGCACTCGGGTACCTGCAATGACGGGTTTGCCATGACAGATAGTCGGGTCGATCAGGATTCGATCATCCCATTCCATGTTGCAGACCTCTTTGGCATAAGTGTTGGGTCCCGGATAACTCAATACCATTAAGTTAGGCGTTACCGGTCGGCAAAGTAAGCGAAAAAACGACGCATCACGCGAATCCTCACGAATGGATTCGCGCGCTTCGTCGTTTTCTCTTGCGTATTCCGACCCACCACGACAAGCGGCCAACAGCTAACTTAATGGCATTGCCGGATAACTTACCATCGGTAAAGAACCTTGTTATCTTTCAGACCTTTACCGTCAGGACAACCGAATGATAAATCTTTCAAAGCCAATTCTCCACGCCCCCCGAGTCTCCGCGGTTCAAATAAACAGGGGACCTCTGCGTCCTTTGCGCCCTTGCGGTTCCGTAGCCCATAATGATCCCCGACCATGAGCTGGATCGAGCTTGCGGCCTATCTGGGCACCGGTGTCTTTGCCGGGTTGATAGCCGGCCTGCTGGGGGTCGGGGGCGGTATCGTCGTGGTACCTGCGCTGGTCTGGATCTTCTCCGGGGCGGGATTTGCCGCGGAGTGGAGCTTTCACCTCGCCGTGGGGACCTCGCTTGCGACCCTCATCGGGACCGGCAGCGCATCGGCCTATTCACACCACAGGCGCGGTGCCGTGCGCTGGGATCTGGTCCGCATCCTGGCGCCATGGTTAGTCATCGGCGCTTGGATCGGCTCGGCCATGGCCGGATTACTGGACGCGACCTGGCTGCGGCGCATTTTCGGGCTCTTTCAGCTCTATGTGGGCCTGGACATGCTGTTCAAACGTGCCCAAGTTGGGGCCCGTAAGTTGCCGAGCAGGCCGGTGCTGGGTCTGGTCGCTACTGGAATCGGCTCCCTCTCGGCACTGTTAGGCATCGCCGGCGGGACCCTTATGGTGCCCTTCCTGACCCGCTCGGGCCTGGATATCCGCCGGGCGGTCGCGACCGCCGCCGCATGCGGGCCATCCATCGCCCTGGCCGGGGTCCTGGGGTTCATGGTGGTGGGTTGGGGACATGCGGGGCTGCCCCCCGGCAGCACGGGCTTCGTCTACTGGCCGGCGGTGGCCGGCATCCTGCTCGCCAGTATGCCGTCCGCCCCTATCGGGGCGCGCCTTGCCCATACCCTCCCGTTACCGGTGCTCAAGCGGATCTTTGCCGTGCTGGTACTGATAGTGGCGGCAAAGCTGCTCTGGGGATGACGGAACCCGGTACGGGGGAACCCAGTGAACCGCATCCGGCCTCCAGCTACCAGTCGCCGGCCTCCAGCCACTGGCAGCTGGCGACTGGTAGCTGGCGACTAAAGTTGCTTGCGCGCACACTGGGCACAGGTCCCCAACAGCTCGATGACCGGGCGTCTGGTCTCGAAACCGATCGCCATCGCAGCGGAGCGCAGGCTTTGCATAACGGCCTGGTTCTCCAGCTCCGCCACGTCGCCGCAAGCGGCGCAGATCAGGAACTGGCCGACATGGGGATGATCCGGATGGGTACAACCGACAAAGGCATGCAGGCTCTCCAGCTTGTGCGCCAGGCCCTGCTCGAGCAGAAAGTCCAACGCCCGATAGACGGTCGGCGGGGCCGGGTTGCGGATGCCGGCCCGCATCCGATCCAGGAGCTCGTAGGCGCTCAAGGGCGTGTCGGACGCCCACAGGAGCTCCAACACGGTGCGCCGCTGCGTGGTCAGCTTGGCCCCGCGTTCGGCGCAGCGCTGCTCGGCGCGGCGCAGGACCTCGGCGAATCTCTGCTTATCCAACCGCCTTGCCCCCGGTCGCGGCGGTGACGACGGACGCCCGCGCCCGACGGCGTGCGCGGGACTGGGTGAATAGCGCGGAGACGATGTATAGGGCGCCCGCCAGCAAGATGATCACGGGGCCGACCGGCAGATCGGGCCCGTAGGATAGGGCCAGTCCCAAGGTGCTCACCACACCGCCGAGCAGCGTGGCGAGCAGCATCATGGCACCCAGGGAATGGACATAGTGGCCGGCGACGGCGGCGGGCAGGGTCAGGAGCGCCAGGACCAGGATCAGGCCCACCACCCGGATCAGGAGCACCACGGTGAGGGCGACCAACACCAACAGCAGCAGATAGAAGAAGGTCACCGGGATGCCGCGCAGCCGGGCGAGCTCCTCGTCGAAGACGACGGCGAGAAACTGGCGGTGGTAGGCGCCGACGATACTCAGCAGCAGGGCGTCCAGGGCGACCATGAACCATAGGCTCGCCTGCGGTACCAACAGGATATTGCCGAACAGATAGCTCATGAGGTCGGTCTGATAGCCCGGCGTCTTGGCGATGAACAAGATGCCTACCGCCATTCCGATCGCCCACAGGGCGCCGATCAAGGTGTCCTCCTGCGCCTTCCATCGGAGCCGCACCCAACCCATCAGCAGGGCCGCAGCAACGGCAGCCACCAGGGCCCCGCTCAAGGGATCGGATCCGAAGTACAGGGCTGCCCCCATACCGCCCAGGACGGAGTGCGCGATGCCGCCGGCGAGAAACGCGATGCGCTTCACCACCACATAGGTCCCCATGACGCCGCAGCCGATGCTGGCCAGCAGCCCGGCAATCAAGGCCGATTGCAGGAACTCGTGCTCCGCCAGGGCAGCGAAGAATGCCGTCATGCGTCAATGCCGGTGCGCCACCATGCGCACCTGCTCCCCGTACAGGTCTTGGATGACCTGACCGTCGATGACGTCCGTGCGATGACAGACCAAGGTTCGATTGACGCACGCGACCTGCGTGACATAGCTGCAGATGAAGCCCACGTCGTGGGAAACGACCAGGATCGTCATACGCGCGTTCAATTGCTTCAGCAAGTCGAAGATGTCGCTCTCCAGGCGCAGATCGATGCTCGCCGTCGGCTCATCGAGAAGCATGACCGTCGGCTCGGAGACCAAGGCCCGCGCCAGCAGCACCCGTTGCAGTTGCCCGCCGGACAGGCTGCCGATCCGGCGCCCGGCCAGGTCCACCGCCGCGACCTCTTCCAAGGCCCGCCGGGCGGCCTGCCGCTCGGCCTTGCCCAGGGCGCCCGGTGCCAAGGCGCCCAACCAGCCGGGCCGCGAACGGCGACCCAGGCACCCCAGCAGCACCGCCTGCTCCACGGTAATCGGAAAATCCCTGGGGAAGCCGGGGTACTGGGGGACATAGCCGAGCCGTCGCGTCGCCGCGCGCGGGCGCTCTCCCAGGACGACAATCTCACCGGACTGGGGCTCGAGCAGCCCCAGAATGAGCTTGAGCAGCGTGCTCTTGCCGCCGGCATTCGGGCCGATAATGCCGAGAAACTCGCCCTCTACCACCCGCAGGCTCACGGCTTCCAGCACCGGCGCCGCACCGTAAGAGAAGCTCAGGTCCCGGAGTTCGATGACGGATCGCGGCGACCTCATCTTGCGGCGGCCCCCACGATCTGTCGGGCGACCCGGCGCAGATTGGCGGCATAATCGGCAGCCAGCGGATCGATGGCTACCACCCGCCCGCCGATGGCGCGGGCGACCTGCTCGGCGGATTTTCGGGAGAACTGGGGCTGGACGAAGACGACCTTCACCTGCTCGCGCCTGGCCTGCTCGATCAGGGCCGTCAGGGCCCGGGGTCCCGGCTCCTTGCCCTCACGCTCGATCGGTATCTGGACCAGGCCGTAGGTAGCGGCGAAGTAGCTCCAGGCCGGGTGGAAGACCATGAACTTGCGATTACGCAGCGGCTCCAGCAGGGTCCGGAGCTCCCGGTCCAGGGCCTCGAGCTCAGCGACGTAGGCAGCGTGGTTGCGGGCGAAATCCGCCGCGTGTGCCGGGTCCAGCTCGGCGAGCCTGGCGCGGATCACCCCGGCCAGGTGCTTGACCAGCGGTGGGCTGGTCCACACATGGGGGTCGGATGCATGGTGATGCGCATGATCCGCTGCCTGGCCGTGGCGGTCCTGGTGCCGATCATGACCTGACGGGCCCTGCGCATCGCCATCGCCGTCGTGCCCCTGGGCCTCCAGCTCACGCCGGTCGATGCCGCTACGGACATCGAGTATCTGCATGGCGGGATTGGCGGAACGGATGCGCTCCATCCAGGCATCCTCGAACGGCACCCCGGCCCGCACATACAGCACGGCCTTTGCCAGCGCACTGATCTGTTGCGGCGTCGGATCATAGGTGTGGGGGTTGTAACCCGGTCGCACCATCGCACGCGCATCCACGTGCTCGCCGCCGACCCTTTCGACACAGGTCCGGATCGGCACCACACTGGCAAAGACGCGCAGAGGCTCGGCCCGGCCGACGGCTGGGCCGACGGCGGAAACTAGCAACAGAAGCAGCAAGGTATAACGCATCGGCTGGATTCCGGTTCTCGCAGACTGGTAGGCACCGGCCGTGTCAACCTGGCTGGGGTCGCACCCACCGGCGGCAGCGGTCGCGAAAGAATATAACATAACAATATCATGCGAAGGCCCTTTATGGATTCCGGACTGCTTTGGAGTGCGCCGGCAAAGCGGCGCGACCGCATCGAACCTCAGCGACGGGGGATACCCGCGGCGCTTGCCAAGAACCTGGGCAGCGGGTTCCACGCGCGCCGCGGCGACGGCGCTTTCCCCTGGCCGCAAGGCCTTTGCCGGGGATAGAGGCGTCGCCAAATCCAAAGCGGCGGCGGGTTTGCAGCGTACATGCCAGCACCCCCGGTTACACCAGGTACCGTGGGTTTCTACCAATGCCGGGATAAAGTCGCCGCCGCACTCCAAAGTTTCCGCTGGACCGCTCCGGCTCGCCGCCTGCCGGTGCGTCCCTGCACCCAGACAGGTGCTCACCACACGCGACAGTCGTGCCGGGGATGGAGGATAGCCCGTAGGGCGGGTCAGGCGCGTGCGCAGGCGCTGCGATTGCCGCGGCGGTGGGCGCGCCGTCACCCGCCGGATGGCGGCCTGTAGGTCGGGTCAGACCAGGGCGACAGATGTGGCTGGCATACGGCGGATGGCGCAAGCTTATCCGCCCTACGCGGGCTTAATCGACGCTGGAGCGTCAGATCCCTCCTCCGTCGGGACCAGGTCTGCCCCCACGCCGGAGCCTGGGGAGCCAGCCGACAAGTTCCTGGAGAGTTCGCTGTACGGATTTTCCAAATGTCAACACGCCCTGGAATGGCCCCTCGACATGGCCTCATCCCGGTTGCCGGCTACCGACGACCCGTCGTAGAGCACCCGTCCCAGTCGGATCGCCGCGCCTGTTGCCCGGTCGCTGTATTTGGTGGGCAGCTCATCCGGCAGCTTCGAAATCAAACTCCGGTGGACACCGAGTGCCTCCGCCAACTCCTTCATACCCCCGAAAATCCGAATTGCCTCCATCTTGGTCATATTTGCTACCCCTCTCGCATTATGAATATACTCATCAGAGATTGAACGCTCGATTTTTCGTTCCAGCGATCACTCGGTGAGTAGAAAATCACAGCTGTCCGGGTGACGGATCCGCGCGCGCAAGGCCCGGAACCATCACCTGCCGACCTCACCACCCGGAGGAAGCCGGTCATTAACAGCATGGAGGGATTGGTTCTCCTTGAACAGGCGTCGAATACGCTTGTTATTTTCTCCAGGATTCGAGACCGTGCCCTTACAATAGAGACGGTGAAAATACGGAGGCTTACTATGGTAGCCGGACGGAATAATGGTGGTAACGCACCGATCGCCGAGAAAATCAGGCTGGTCATCGCCGAAGATCAGGCGTTGCTCGCCGAGGTACTTCCCGGTCTTCTGCACACGGCCTCATGCGGTGGGATCGAAGTGGTTCATATCTGCCTCACCCGCTCCCAGCTGTTCAGGACGCTGAGAAAGACGACCCCGGACGTGCTGCTGTGTGACGTCTGGATGCCCAATAACAGCGGGGATCCGCCCCTGCCGTGTGATGCATCGTCGCTGGAGGCGATCAAACGGCAAAGCCCGCATACGGCGATCCTGCTGTTGAGCGGCAACGCGGATATGACATTAGTGAAGCAACTCCTGGACGCGGGGGCCGATGGTTTCCTCGACAAGAACGCATTGCTGGAACAGCTCTGTCAGGCCATCGAACGGGTCAAACGGGGCGACAAGTACATCACGCCTCCGTTCTGGACCGAGATCAGCCTACTGAACGCCAGTTCGAACGAGTCTATCCGCACCCAGTTGCTCACAGGGCGCAGAGGAGATGTGCTGAGGCTGTTGTTGGAAGGATTTTCCCCCAATAAGATCGCCGATATGCTGCCGATCGGGAAGAAACATGTGGATAAGAAGATCGCGGAGGTCAAGTCCATACTCGGCGTCGAGACCCACATTCAGATCCTGCGCGCCTGCATCAGACTCGGAATAATCAAGCTATAGCAGACGCCGGAAGTGGCTCAGTTCGCGAAAAAACGGAAATTGCGAAAAAACGCAATGGCTCTTTATGGATTCCGGACTGCTTTGGAGTGCGCCGGCAAAGCGGCGCGCCCGCATCGAACCTCAGCCACGGGGGATACCAGCGGCGTTGGCCGGGAATCCGGGCCCTTCGGTTCCACCCGCGCCGCGGCGACGGCGCTTTCCCCTGGCCGCATCACCTTTGTTGGGGACGGATGCGTGGTCCAATCCAAAGCGGCGGCAGGATCGTGCCACTTGACCGACCCCCGGCTTATGCTTAGGGCTGTAGGTTCCGGTAAGCATCGGGGTAAGGTTGCCGCCGCACTCCAAAACGTCCGCTGGAACCCTGCTATGATCGTTAGCAGTCCGGAATCCATAAAGAGCCAACGCAAGGACGCCAAGAAAGAACAAAGAAACTTTGCGTCTTGGCGCCATTGCGTCCTGGCGTTAAATGGGCCGGAAAGTGAGCGGCCAAGCATAAAATTTTCAAACTGAGCCACTGCCCAGACGCCGGACCACATCCAGCGTCGTCTGCAACCGATCGGCGAACGCCTCGATCGCCTCCGTCGGCGCTATCCCTTCACCCTCGAGCCTATCCTCCAGCGCTTTCGTCTGCGCATGGAGTGCGTCGGCCCCGAGATAGAAATAGAGCCCAGCGACCTTGTGGACCCAGCCCTGCACCGCCCGATAATCACCCGCTGCCCGGGCCTCCCGGACCCGCTGGGGGATATCCTCATGATCCTGTAGCAGGGTGGGGAAGAACCTGGTTTCGAGTTGGTTGCGATCCACACCCAAGCGTTGGGCGCCCAGGTCGAGATCGAGCGCGGGTGGTTGTGCGTACCCTTTCATCGGCAGAGCCCCTGGTGATTTGCCCGTATCCGGGAGAGGAGCAGAGGAGAGCCATTCCCCTGCCTTCCGCAATAATAGCGCCGAGTCGATCGGTTTGACCAGATAGTCGTCCATCCCCGCTGCCTGGGCCGCGCGGATCTGCTCCGCGCCCGATTTCCCGCTCAATCCGATGATGGGTAAGCTCCGGGGCAAAGTCCGGTCGGCGCGCAGCCGGCGCGTCACCTCCAGGCCGTCCATCCCCGGCATCTGGATATCCATCAATACCAGATCATAGGAGCACCCCGCCAGCGCCGCAATGGCCGCCTTTCCCCCCGCCGCCTCCATAACCTCGATGCCGGCTTTCTCCAGCGTCTCTTTGACGAACAGCCGGTTGAACGCCGCATCATCCACCACCAACACCCTTTTGCCCGCATAGGCCACGACCGGAGCCGGCGCCCCGCGCCGCAGATAGTCGCCCACTGCCACCAGCAGCTCCGGTGGGGTACAGGGCTTCGGCAGCAACCCCTGCATGCCCACCTTTTCGATCTTGCCCTGGGCAATATAGGGCGGCTCCGAGGTATAGGCCACAATCGGGGTGGTCCGGCCCTGGTGACCGCCGGCCCCGGCCCGGAGCCGTTCCGTCGCCTCATAACCGTTCAGCGCCGGCATATTAAGATCCATCAGGATCAGATCATAGTGCGCACCCCGCACCCGCTCGATGGCCTCATTGCCGTCGCCGGCCTCGTCCAGGACCACCGGCAAGGGTTGCAGAGCATTGCGGACGGTCAGGCGGTGGAGCGATGCATCGTCCACCACCAGAAGCCGCTTGCCCGCAAACAGCGGTCGGGCTTCATCCATGACCCGCCGCTCGTAGGCCGCGAGCTCGGCCTCCGCCACCGGCGGGAAGGTCAGGGTGAATTCGGTGAACTCCCCCAGGACCGAAACGCAGCCGATATCACCGCCGAAGGCGCGCATCACCCGCTTGCAGTAGGCCAGTCCCAGCCCGGTGCCGCCCTGTTTGCCCGCGGTATAGAAGCTGTCGAAGAGGTGGTCCAGGTTCTCCTTCGCAATCCCGGGGCCGGTGTCTTTGAAGCGCAGACGGTTGCAGGATTCACCCTGCTCCAGACGCAGAAAGATCCCACTCTGGGGATCCGTCTGCAGATAGTAGAGGGCGTTCTTCAACAGGTTGAACAGGACGAACAGATACAGGGTCTCGTCGCCCCGGAAGGTGAACTCCGCCCCCTCCTCCAAATGGACCCGATCCCGCTCGGCGGAGGAGTCATAGCCGTACTCGTCGAGCGCCTTGTGGGTGGTGCGGGCGGCCGAGAGATAGACGAAGCGGTCGGGATCGATCGGCTTATCATGGACCTGATCCAGAATCATATCGATCACCTGGATGCCGCGCTTCACGGCCTGCTGGCCCTGGGCGACCCCCTGATAGATGCGGTCGAGGGCCTGTTCGTCCAGGGCCTCAGCAGGCCGGTCAGGGTGATAGACAGGGAGCCGCTGTCCGATCCTATTCAGATTATGCCGCACCTGCCCCAGCGGATTGCGCATCTCGTGGGCGACACTGCCGGCCAGGGAGCGCAGGGCCTTAACTATGTTTCTCTCTTGGGCCGCTATTCCTCTTCTTTTTGTGAAGTTAAACACGACAGCGCAGATCATAACAATGGGGATCAGCGCGAAGGCGGCCATATCCGCGGTTTCCCAACTGATCGGCATGAAGGGATCCAGCCAATAGGCGCCATAGGCAAGCAGTACCCCGACAAACAGGTTTATGAATAATAGGAGTAAGTTGTCGATCAGCATCGCTAGAATAAATACCGCCATGACCTCCGTCATCATCCACATGGTCGAAAAACCATTCTGTAAGGTCAAATAGGTGCAGGTCAAGGTCAAGCCGTACATCAAAAAGAAATGCCAATAGGGATAGAGCCACCTTTGGAGCCGCTGCGGCCAGAAATCGGCAAGGATCACAGGAATACAGAACAAGCTGGAGGACAATCTAAGAAAGAGATTGTCATAGGGTTGGGGTATCAGATAGATCCAGACCAGATAATAGATCGGATGAGCCGAGAAAGCCAGCCAGGCGCTGATTTTTATACTGAGCTCGTCTCTTACCATGTAGTCAGTTATGGCAAGTTTCATATGATCACAACTCGATTCAATTGGGTTGAAACAATACCACTGATCTGACAGGGATTGCGGAACCGGGGAGCCATGACAATTGTGAAAAATTTCACATTCTGATGACCGGATTCCGCCAATCCCTAGCGGAATGAAAGTTTAACTCAATGTCAACGGACTTGACACCGTGGTGAGCGGGATCATAGGGTTCCCTCGCCCAGATCGAGCATTCGTCCATTAGGCACCATGTCAAAGCCAACTACTCGCAACGACGACCAGACAGCCAGCGCCGGCTCGCCGGAAAATACCAGCGCCGCCGGCGGGTTGACGCGGCCGACCAACGGCAGACCTGCCGCCAGAGTAGGCGATGTCACGGCCCAGGGGGATGTTATCACCACCGGCGATCCGACATTCCTGATTGACGGCAGACCCGCTGCCAGGGTAGGCGATGTTACGGCCCGAGGGGACGTCATTGCTACCGGTAATCCGACGTTCCTGATCGGCGGTAAACCCGCCGCCGGGGTGGGCGATGTCACGGCTCGGGGAGATTTCATCGTCACCGGCAGCCCAACCCTTTTCATCGGATCGAGCAGCCGGGGACAAACAACCGGTCGGCCTTCCCCACTCGATCCGGCCTTCGCAAAGGGGTTGGCCCCGGAACAGCGCAATCCATCGCCGGCGGAATCCGACACAATCCTCGATCCCAGCGTCCAAGAGGCGCGCAAGCATATCGACAGCACGGCCTGGGCTTATGAGGCTGACCGTCCCCCTTATCCTTCTGATACTTATAAGTGCAACCTTTTTGTCTACGAAACGCTCGATAATTCGGGCAAGCCGGTCCCGATGATGGAAAGGGAGCGCCTTCCCGGTATCTTTAGCAATATATTGAAGGAAGAGCATCCGCCACTGGCCGGCCAATGGGCCGATCCGTCCGTGGAGATCCCAGGCTGGCAAGTGGTAACGGATCCCCAACCCGGCGATGTTGCCGCAATCGCACAAAACTCTTCGAACGCCTCCGGTCATGTGGGTATCGTGTCGGGACCCAGCTCGACCATATCGGCTACCCGCGAAAAAGTCGTCGAAAGCGATTGGGGGTTTGAGCCTGGGCAGAAACCGACCTTTCGGAGGTATGTGGGTCCATGACGGCGCGAACATGCAGGTTACAACGGGCACGACGCGGCTGGTGGCTGCCGGCACTGGCCGCCGTTTCATTGATCGCTGGGGGCCATTGGGCACAGTCGGACAGCGACGCTCCAGCCGAGACGAACGAGGTACAGGCGATGTCAGGTTTCGGTAAAAGAATCAGAAGGATCGAAGCGCAGATCGGCAATCTGACATGGGATGGCGAATTATTCAATTATCCGGAATTCCGGGAGATCCATGCGCATCCCGCAAGCTATCTCTCCGCAGCCTGGGATGCCTTGAGAAGCACCGAATTTACGGACCAACAAAAGATCATCATTGCCTTCTCCATGCAGGGACTCGATCTGCCGCGGTTTATGCGGTTTGCAAATGACATGTTGCGGCTGCTGGAATCCGGAATGATTTCCTATGATGTGTTCAAGCTCGCGGTATTTCCCCCTCTCGAATGGAATAGCAAGCTGGCTGAGAACTATGACCAGCCGGATGTCGCCCGATTTCTGCAGCGGGTTTTGAAGTCGGAACAGGTCGAGGACCGCCGGAAAGAAATCATTCGCGAGAGGACATTGACCGGGAAGGCGAGGTTATATGCCCTTAACATGCAGTTTTGGAAGGAGATGGGGATGAAGTCGCGACTCAAGGCGGAGGCAGCCCAGGCACTGTCAGATTTCGTCGAGAAAATCAAAAAGATCGAAGCACAGATCGGCGATCTCAGAACGCCGAACAAGCTCTTCGAGGTTCCGGATTTCCGGGAGCTCCACGAGCATCCCACAGACCACACCCTGGAGGTGTCGAAGGTCTTGGAGGGTCCTGAATTTACAGACCGACAAAAGATGATTGCTGCCCTCTCCCTGCAGGGTCTCGAGATGCCTTGGTTCCTGCTGATTGCGGAACACATGTTGCTGCTGCTGGAATCCGGATTGGTTTCCTATGATGTATTCGAGCTCGCGGTCTTTCCCCCGTATGACTGGAACACCAAGCTGATTGAAAACTATGAGGAATGGGATGTGGCTCGATTCCTGCGCTCAGTCTTGGAGTCGGAACAGGTCGAGGACCGTCGGAAAGAGATCATCCGCAAGGAGATACTGACCGGGAAGGCGAAGTCGTATGTCCTCAATAGACGGGATGCCGGCCCGTTGGGATGATGCAATCACACGGGACCTGACAGTTAGCCGCTTGCCGTAGTGGGTTGGAATTACGAAAGAGAAAACGGCGAATCGGCGCGAATCCATTCGTGAGGATTCGCGTGATTCGCCTCTGGCTCCCACGCTCCAGCGTGGGAACAAATCCAGACGCTCCAGCGTCATGAAACCTTGGCCGCTGGAGCGGCCACAACGGCATTCCCACGCTGGAGCGTGGGAACGAGCCATGAGGGCATCGTGGCCGCTCATTCGCTCCATAACTCGTTGTTTTAGATTGCAATAATGTGGGGATACCTCAGGCTCAAAGGGCGAAGATCGGTGCCTTTTGCGACACTCTCCCGGGGCGATAGGCAGGCGTTCACCACACCATTGATGCGGTTCGCCGCCGGGCGTATCCCGCGCCCGGCGGCTCACCACATCCTACCGGCTTTGCCCAACCTACAAGCTGATCTGCCGCCGATAACCCTCCGCGGTCAGGTGCCGAACAAGCGCTTCTCCCGGACGCCGAGCTCGGCGGCTACGTAGCGCGCCACGGTTTGATTCAGCCAGTTGGGTTGATGGGCATCCGAGCCGATGACGAAACCAAATCGGTCGACGAAGGGACCGTAGAAGCCCCGCCAATTGCAGCACCAGACGTAGCGGTTGTTGATCTCTATCAGACACTCTGGCGGGACCCGATCCAAATTGGTGTCCAAGACGTTGGGGTGCGCGACGATCACTGGTTGACCCGTCTCCAGCAGCCGGTCCAGTGCCCGGTAGTCCGCATCCCGGTCGTAGCAGTGGAAGATCCGATAATCGGCCACAACGCCTTCCGCCGCCGGCACCCAAGGGTGGCCGTCGATCTCCATGCCGACCTTGAATCCGGCGGCCCGGACCTCCTGACTGTACGCCTCGAAGGCGTTCTCTCCCACCAGCTCCAAGTGATCGCTGATGCCTATCACCTCGGCGTGGCATAGGGCTGCGATGAACCCGATGGTCTGCTCCGGTACCACGGCGGCATCGCCGTCGGACCAGGTGGAATGAATGTGGAGGTCTTGTGGTAGCATCGTCAATCTGGATCTCCCCAATGAAAATGACTAGAGAATTGCACAGCAACTTTGCGGCACGATGAAACCTTTGCGATCCGGTTCATGCACCGAATCGCTTGGCAAACCCTGATTACAGCAGGGCCAGTGCGCATGCTCGAGGCATCGACCAGCACCTAGGAACGAATCTCAACAAGCGCAATGTCATCGCCCACGAATCCCCAAGCACCGGGTCAGGAACAGCCCTTCGTTTCTCACTTGGTGGAGCTGCGCGACCGCCTGATACGTATGCTGGTGGCGGTGCTGTTGGTATTTCTTGTCCTCTTCCCCTTCGCCAATGACATCTATATCTATGTGGCCACGCCCCTGATGGCGCAACTGCGGGAAGGGACCAGCATGATCGCTACCCAGGTGGCCTCTCCTTTCCTGACCCCCTTCAAGCTGGCGCTGGTGTCGGCGGTCTTCCTGTCCATGCCCTATCTGCTGTTCCAGCTCTGGTCGTTCGTGGCGCCGGGACTCTACAGCCACGAGAGGCAGCTGGCGATTCCCCTGCTGCTCTCCAGCATCCTGCTCTTTTATCTGGGGATGGTCTTCGCCTACTACGCGGTCTTCCCGCTGATATTCGCTTTCCTGACCGGGACCGCTCCGGCGGGGGTGGCGGTCATGACGGATATCAGCCATTACCTGGATTTCGTCCTCACCCTGTTCTTCGCCTTCGGCATCGCCTTCGAGATCCCCATCGCCACCATCCTGGTGGTCGCTGCCGGCATCACGACGCCGGAGGACTTAGCTCGCAAACGACCTTACCTCATCGTCGGAGTCTTCGTGGCGGGGATGCTTCTGACACCACCGGACGTGATCTCTCAGACCCTGCTCGCCCTGCCCATGTGGATCCTGTTCGAGCTCGGGGTCCTCGCTTCCCGCTTCTTTCAGCAGCGGCGGAGGGCACCCGAAGAGGCCCAGGCAACGGCGCCCACCGCCGGGACATCCGCCGGGGAATCTCCCCCCGGCGAGGGCTTGAACATAGGCCCAACCCCATCTTCCGACGGACAAGGCGACACATCCGATGGTGAGGAGGCACTGGTCGGCCGGGACATAGCCGGTGGCAATCCCTTGGATCCGGAACGGTTCCGACCCTTGACGGAAGAGGAGATGGAGGAAGCGTTGGATGCCATCGAGGCCGACGAGGAGAGCGCTTCCAAGGCATTGGACGAACCGGACCCGGTGGATCAGAAGCTCAGGTGGATCAAAGAGCTACGCGATCAGGAGGAGCATACGGGGGTCCGGCGACTGCTCTACGAGGTGCTGGAAGAAGGCGACGATGAGCAACGCCAAGTGGCGCGGAATATTCTGGCGCAGATCGATGACCGTTAGCAATCCGGGCTCCATAAAGGGCCCTTTGACCTCTCCCCGTCCTGAACTAAGCTGGTTTATCGTTTCCAAAATCAGTGGCCGGTCGGCAGCGAAATTCGCCTTCTGAAGGAAAACTTTCAACGATGTAGTGTTGCTTTCATCATGGATACCGCATTAACTTTTGACAAAATCTGGCAGCTGTTCCAGGAAACGGACCGTAAGTTCCAAGAAACGGACCGTAAATTCCAGGAAACAGACCTTAAGTTCCAGGAGACAGACCGTAAGTTCCAGGAATCGCAGCGGGCCTGGGAGCGCAGGCTCCAAGAAACGGACCGTGAGTTCCAAGCGTCGCAACGGGCCTTGGACCTCAGGTTCCAAGAGACAGACCGCATGTTCCGGGAAACGGACAAGAAGATGAAGGCCTTGCAGGAGCTATTCGAAGGCCAATGGGGCAAGTTGGTGGAGAGCCTGGTGGAAGGGGATCTGGTTCGCTTGTTGGGCAAGCGGGGAATCCGGATCAACGATACCTCGACCCGGCGCAAGGGTTCTCGGAACGGAGAGAGCTATGAATTCGATATCATTGCGCATAATGGTGAGGAGATCGTCATCGTAGAGGTGAAGACGACCCTGCGGGTCGGGCCGGTCGAGAAGTTCATCGCACACCTCCATCGAGCCAAGCATTACCTGCCCGAATACAGCGCCCATACGGTGCTGGGTGCGGTGGCCTATCTGCGCGCGGAGCAAGCGAGCGACCAATATGCGCAGAACCAGGGGTTATTCGTGATTCGGGCCACGGGCGACAGCGCCGCTATCATCAACCCCACCGACTTTCAGCCCCGAAAGTTCGGGTAGAGACAGATTTCCGACTCGCTCCCACGCTCCAGGGTCAAGCAGCGCCTCTCTTGATCCTGGCTGCGGCAGGTAATCCCGCGGTAGAGGTTCGCATAATCCGGCGTTTCAACCACAAAAGACGCAGAGGGCGCGGAGCTTTTTTGAGAGAACTGTCACGAGGGGCCTACCATGGAGCTCACGCCGCGAGAGAAAGACAAGCTGTTGCTGTTCACCGCCGGGCTGCTTGCGGAACGTCGGAAGGACAAAGGGCTCAAGCTCAACTACCCGGAGACTATGGCCTTCATCAGTTGTGCGATACTCGAAGGGGCCCGCGCGGGCAGGACCGTTGCCGAGCTGATGGACTATGGCCGGACCCTCTTGACCCGAGACGATGTCATGGAGGGCGTGCCCGAGATGATCCACGAGGTCCAGGTCGAGGCGACCTTCCCGGACGGCACCAAGCTGGTGACCGTGCACGATCCCATCCTTTAGTGTCCGTCCATTTCCGCCTCTGCGCCCACACCGAATGCAGGCCGATTCCGAGAGGAGGGATGCCATGATCCCAGGTGAAATACACACCGCGCCCGGCACCATTGAGCTCAATGCCGGTCGTGAACGGATGACGCTCAAGGTCGCCAACACCGGCGACCGTCCCATTCAGGTCGGTTCCCACTACCACTTCTACGAGACCAATCCCGCCCTCGACTTCGATCGAGGACGGACCCGTGGCTTCCGTCTCGATATACCGGCCGGCACCGCGGTGCGCTTCGAGCCGGGTCAGTCGCGGACCGTGGATCTGGTTGCCTATGCCGGGTCGCGCAGGATCTACGGCTTCAACGCCAAGGTCATGGGTCCGCTGGATGGGGAGGGCAACCCATGACCAGCATCGGCCGGCAAGCCTATGCGGAGCTGTACGGTCCCACCCTCGGCGACCGGGTGCGGCTCGGTGACTCGGCGCTCTTCATCCAGGTCGAAGCAGACCGCACCCACTACGGCGACGAGGTCACATTCGGCGGCGGCAAGGTGATTCGAGACGGCATGGGTCAGTGCCAGAGGCAGACCGACACGGTGGTGGATCTGGTCATCACCAATGCCCTGATCCTGGATTACTGGGGCATCGTCAAGGCCGACGTGGGCATCAAGGACGGCCGTATCGCCGCTATCGGCAAGGCCGGAAACCCGGATACCCAAGCCGGCGTGGACATCCTGGTCGGGCCGGGGACCGAGGCCATCGCCGGGGAAGGCCGGATCCTGACCGCCGGTGCCATCGATGCCCATATCCACTTCATCTGCCCCCAGCAGGTGGAAGACGCCCTGATGTCCGGCGTCACCACTATGCTGGGCGGCGGTACCGGACCCGCGACGGGGACCAATGCCACGACCTGCACCCCCGGGCCTTGGAATATCCGGCGCATGCTCCAGGCCGCCGAGGGGTTGCCGATCAACCTGGGGTTCCTGGGCAAAGGGAATGCCAGCCTACCCCAAGCCTTGGAGGAGCAGGTCCGGGCCGGGGCCATGGGCCTGAAGCTGCACGAGGATTGGGGCACCACCCCGGCGGCCATCGACAACTGCCTCGCGGTGGCGGAGAAGATGGACGTCCAAGTCGCCATCCATACCGATACCCTGAACGAATCCGGCTTCGTGGAGGACACGATCGCGGCCTTCAAAGAGCGCTGTATCCATACCTACCACACCGAGGGGGCCGGGGGCGGCCACGCACCGGACATCATCAAGACCTGCGGCCTGGCCAACGTCTTGCCGTCCTCCACCAACCCGACCCGACCCTACACGGTCAACACCGTGGATGAGCACCTGGATATGCTCATGGTCTGCCATCATCTGTCTCCGTCGATCCCTGAGGACGTGGCCTTCGCCGAGTCCCGCATCCGCCGCGAGACCATCGCCGCGGAAGATATCCTGCACGACCTGGGGGCCTTCTCGATGATCGCCTCGGATTCCCAGGCCATGGGCCGGGTCGGAGAGGTCATCACCCGCACCTGGCAGACGGCCCACAAGATGAAGGTGCAACGCGGCAGTCTGGAGGGCGACCCAGCCGCTCACGACAATGCGCGCGCCAAGCGCTACGTGGCCAAGTACGGCATCAATCCTGCCATCACTCACGGCATTGCCCATGAGGTGGGCTCCGTAGAAGTGGGCAAGTTGGCGGACCTGGTGCTGTGGAAGCCCGCATTTTTCGCCACCAAGCCGAGTCTGATCCTCAAGGGCGGCATGATCGCCGCGGCGCCCATGGGCGATCCCAACGCCTCCATCCCCACCCCCCAACCAGTGCACTACCGGCCCATGTTCGGCGCCTTCGGCGACGCCCTGGGGGCGACCTGCATGAGTTTTATCTCCCGGCAGGCGCAGCAGGCCGGCGAGCACGAGAGGCTGGGGTTACGGCGGCTGATCGGCGTCGTGCGCAACACCCGCCGGATACGCAAGCAGGACATGATCCACAACCATTACCGGCCCAGTATCGAGGTCGATCCCCAGACCTACGAGGTCCGCGCCGACGGCCGGTTGCTCACCTGCGAGCCGGCCGCGGTGCTGCCGATGGCACAGCGATATTTTTTGTTTTGAAACGATGGTTAAGCATCAGTACATCGCAAAGATTTTCAGGACTGCCTGATGAACTGGGTATTCTGAATTTCACCATGGATGTCGATCTCCACCGTGTCGACATCCGGCATTCGGCTCAGGATATAGCCGGCCGTGAGCATACCCAGTTTCTGGTTCTCGTTTTCCAGGGCGGTCAGGAGCTTGTCGGCAACGATCTGGCAGCGTTCCACTTGATTCGGATGTTGCACCCACTCGCGGCTCATCTGCCAGCCTTGGTCCATGTCGGCATCGAGTCTTGCGAAGTATTCCTCACCCTGCGCGAGCACGGTCTCGGGTACGTTGAGGCTATATTCCTGATCGTCGATGATGGCCTTTAGAATCATAGTGCGCCCCTTTTTATGCAGCCCGGCAGGACCGCATTCTAGCAGAGGCGCTTAAGTCCCAATGGAAGATTGCCCATGCTCTTGACCGTCCCCGGCCTGCTCGACCAGGCCCAACTCGAAAAGATCCACCAGGTCCTCGCCGCTGCGCCCTGCGTCGATGGGAAGCTCACCGCCGGCTTCGCCGCCGCCCGGGTCAAGGACAACCTGGAGCTGCGGGCGGATCCCGCGCGTATGAAGCTGTTGATCCGCATCCTCATGGCGAGTCTCGGCCACCACGAGACCTTCCGTTTCGGCGCCTTACCCCATCGGGTGGCGGACCCCATCTTTGCCTGCTACCGACCCGGCATGACCTACGGCGACCATGTGGACGATCCCATCATGGGCAGTACCGGGCCGCGCTTGCGCAGCGACATCGCGATCACGATCTTCCTCAATCGACCGGAGACCTACGACGGGGGTGAGCTGGCGATTCGGACCTCGTTCGGTGAGAAACAGTTCAAGCTCCCGGCCGGGGATGCGGTCATCTACCCCGCCTCGAGCCTGCATCGGGTCACGCCCGTGACCCGGGGCGAGCGCCTGGTGGCCCTGACCTGGGTCCAAAGCTACGTGCGCGATCCCGCGCAACGGGAGCTGCTCTACGAGCTCAACCTGGCGCGGGAGAAGCTGCTGAAGGAGGCGCCGGAAGAGGAGACGACGGGGTACCTGGACAGGTGCTACGTAAACCTGCTGCGGATGTGGGCGGAGGTATAAGGCGGGTTCCGGGGGAGGAATGAGGGACAGCCTAGGTGTCAGGTCCCGGAAGCGGCGGATGGCTGCTTGGAACGGGGACTAACATGCCAGGGTTCCTTTGGATAGCCAAGTTATACGCACTCGCCCCGATAACCTCATTGCCGCCGTGGACAGGGCATTGGCCTGCCCTTAGAATTCGGCCCGGTAAGATATGCGGGCTAGGATGGTATCGGGTATCCCGCCACCACGCATGCTTCCTAGCTAACCGTATCGAAACTAAAGCCATTGGTTGCCCCTCACCCCAACCCGCTCCTCCAAGGGGGCAAAGGAGCGAGCCTGGCATTACTTTCGATTTTCTTAGAACCTGTCTGGCAAAAAAGGCAAACCCTTGTTTATAAAGCTGTACCCAATTTGCTCGGAGCAGAGATTTAGCAGATAAATCAATGCATTACGTTTTTTGCCAGACAGATTCTTAAGTCAAATGCTGAAAGGACGAGACGCGCTCCCTATGCGTCACTGGCGGTGCCCCTGATACCACCCGGTTCGTTCGGAGATGCCCTTGAGAAAACCCGCTATTCTGGTCCTGGAAGACGGGTCCATCTTCCGTGGGACTTCCATCGGTGCGGATGGCCAAAGTGTCGGCGAGGTGGTCTTCAACACCGCCATGACCGGCTACCAGGAGATCCTGACCGATCCGTCGTACTGCCGGCAGCTGGTAACCCTGACTTATCCCCATATCGGCAACGTGGGCGCCAACGCGGATGACGAGGAGTCCTCCCAGGTCCATGCCGCCGGATTGGTCGTGCGTGATCTCCCGGTACACGCCAGCAATTGGCGTCTGCAGGCGTCCCTGGACGACTATCTGGTGCGCCATGGCGTGACGGCCATCGCCGACGTCGACACCCGGCAATTGACCCGAATCCTGAGGGAGAAGGGCGCCCAGAACGGCTGTATCCAGGCGGGGAATGCCATCGACGAGGCCACCGCGGTCGGGGCGGCGAAGTCGTTTCCGGGCTTGCAGGGAATGGATCTGGCGAGAGAGGTGACCACGCCGACCCCCTACGAGTGGACCCAAGGGGTCTGGGACCTGAGTGCCGGTGGCTCGGATGTGCCGCCCCCGAGCGACGAGCGGCCCCCGCTGCAGGTGGTTGCCTATGACTATGGGATCAAGCGCAATATTCTGCGCATGCTGGTGCAGCGCGGCTGCCGGGTAGCCGTTGTGCCTGCCCGGATGCCGGCTGCCGAGGTACTCGCGCGGCGGCCGGACGGTATTTTCCTATCCAACGGCCCTGGGGATCCGGAGCCATGCGATTACGCGATTACGGCGATTCGCATGCTTCTGGAGACCGGTATCCCCCTGTTCGGCATCTGCCTGGGACATCAGCTCCTGGCCCTGGCTTGCGGCGCCCGCACCCTGAAGATGAAGTTCGGCCACCATGGCGCCAATCACCCGGTGCAGGACCTGGCCACGGGTCGGGTGATGATCAGCAGCCAGAACCATGGCTTCGCGGTGGACGAGGACAGTCTCCCGGCCCAGGTCCGGGCGACCCACCGTTCTCTCTTCGATGGCTCCCTGCAAGGCATCCATCACCGGGAATATCCTGCCTTCGGTTTCCAGGGCCACCCGGAGGCGAGTCCCGGACCACATGACGTGGCGCCTCTGTTCGACCACTTTATCGATTTGATGCGTGAATGAATGAAAAAATTAGCCGCAAATGAACGCGAATGAACGCAAATGTATCAAGAATAGTCGATGAGGGTGAATCTATATCCCGGCGTGTTATCGGGTCTTGGGCGTAAAAAGGGAAAGGATATGTCAGTAGCTGATGAACTTTTCAGAATTGCGGACAGCATGGAAGCAAAGGGTAGAATTCTGGAAGAAAAGTTCAGTAAGCCTTTGCAACAATTAACAGATGCCGCCGAAGAAATAGGGAAAGCTTGGAGTGGATCATGGTTTGGCTATCATTCCCGGGTCTACTATGCAGGGTTAACTGCTCCACCTTCTGGAGCGCGTTTTAGTAAAGAATGGGGAATGATGGACTCACTCGGGATCGGGGCTACCGTTGAGGATTGGAGAGAATATCGATTTGACGATGTTATCGATTCAATAAAGCAAACAGCAGGCAATCCTGATACTACTCAACAAGAAGAACTGTCAGCGACTACAAGCAAAGAGTTTGAAGAAGCTCAATCCAGTATTTTATCGCTTTTGGTAAGTATGCTTGAGGCCCGTCGTGATGACAAATACTTGAACGATATTTCTAAAAAAGTAGAAGAAATGAAGGTTTTTGGTGCAAGCGACTTCATCAAAGCTATGAGACCAAGTGGCCAAGTGATATCCTGCGATATGTCAGCCATTCAGGCTGGTCTTCATACACCACCCCATATCAGCGTTTTAGCACAAGTACTTGCAATTCGATACCCGTTCACTGCTTGCGAAGAATTATCGAAGCTAAGCTGGAGAGCTGCCTCTCATATCCAAAATGTAGAAAAACACAAATCTCGATCAGAACGAGTTGGAACAAACGTATTTATAGGACATGGGAGGTCGTCCGTATGGAAAGACCTAAAAGACTTCATTCAAGATCGAATGCGTCTTCCATGGGATGAATTCAATCGTGTACCCGTTGCAGGTTTTACGAATATTGCGCGTCTTTCTCAAATGCTGGATGAGGCCACCATTGCGTTCCTGATAATGACAGCCGAAGATGAGCTGGCTGACGGAAAGCAACATGCGCGCCAAAACGTGATTCATGAAGCAGGACTATTCCAGGGGAGGTTCGGTTTTGAACGGGCAATCATTCTCTTAGAAGAAGGTTGCGAAGAATTTTCAAATGTTCAAGGGTTGGGGCAAATTCGTTTCCCAACAGGTAATGTATCTGCTGTTTTTGAAGGTATCCGCAGGGTTCTTGAGCGTGAAGGACTTGTTGATGAAAATTAGCATCTAGCGACGCTTTGTGTATCAAATCAATCTGACCCGGCAGATTTCAGCCAGACCTTTTCAACCGATTTGCGTTTATTTGCGGCAAAAAATAATTCCCATTGATACATAACCAGAAGAATTAGTCGTAGATGAACGCAAATGCATCAAGAACAGTCGATGAGGGCGAACCAATCTCTCGGCGTGTTATCGGGTGTGCGTTCGAGATCAGCAATATCTTGGGGCCTGGGTTCTTGGAATCTGTGTACGAGAACGCTTTGTGCGTCAAGTCAATCTGACCCGGCAGACTTCAGTCAGGCCTTTTTCAACCTATTTGCGTTTATTTGCGTTTATTTGCGGCGAAAAATAATTCCCATCAGGTGACGTGGTGTCCCTGTTCGATCATTTCATTTCATCGATTTGATACATAACTAGAAGAATTAGTTGCAGATGAACGCAAATGCGTCAAAAACAGTCGATAAAGACGAACCAATCTCTCGGCGGGTTATCGGGTGTGCGTTCGAGGTCAGCAATATCTTGGGGCCTGGGTTTTTGGAGTCCGTGTACGAGAACGCTTTGTGCGTCGAGCTGGCTGAGCAGCGAATTCCCTTCGAGCGGCAGAGGGAGTTGGTAGTCCGCTACAAAGATCGGGTCGTAGGGACCTTTGTCGCAGACATTTTGGTTGCAGGTGAGCTACTGGTGGAACTGAAGGCGGTCAATCGCGTTATCGCGGAGCACAGCGCCCAAGTGATGAATTATCTTCGGGGTACGGGTCTTAGCGTGGGGCTGTTACTGAATTTCGGCACGCCTCGCTTGGGAGTGAACCGCATCGTGTGGAGACACGACGACCACAGATCAATCTGACCCAGCAGACCTCGGCCAAGCATTTTCAACCTATTTGCGTTTATTCGCGTTCATTTGCGGCAAAAAAGTAATCCCCATCAGGTAACAGAGTTTCCATGCCGAGACGAACAGACATCGAAAGCATCCTGATCATCGGCGCCGGTCCTATTGTGATCGGTCAGGCCTGCGAGTTCGATTACTCCGGGGCCCAGGCCTGCAAGGCGCTGCGGGAGGAGGGCTATCGCGTCGTCCTGGTCAACTCGAATCCGGCCACCATCATGACGGACCCGGAGATGGCCGATGCTACTTACATCGAGCCCATTAGCTGGCAGACCCTTGAGCGCATTATCGAGAAGGAGCGCCCGGACGCTCTGCTGCCCACTATGGGTGGTCAGACGGCGCTCAATACGGCCCTCGACCTGGTGCGCGAAGGGGTGCTGGAGCGGTATGGCGTCGAGCTGATCGGGGCCTCCCGGGAGGCCATCGACAAGGCGGAAGACCGGGATCTATTCCGCCGGGCCATGCGCAAGATCGGGCTGGACCTGCCTAAATCCGCCATGGCCCACAGCCTGGAAGAGGCCCGGCAGGTACAGGCCCAAATCGGCTTTCCGGCCATCATCCGACCCTCTTTCACCCTGGGCGGCAGCGGCGGCGGCATCGCTTACAATCGGGAGGAATTTGAGGATATCTGCCGGCGCGGGCTGGACCTTTCTCCGACCAGCGAGCTGCTGATCGAGGAGTCGGTTCTAGGATGGAAGGAGTACGAGATGGAGGTGGTGCGGGACCACCGGGACAACTGCATCATCATTTGCTCCATCGAGAATCTCGACCCCATGGGGGTACACACCGGCGACTCCATTACGGTCGCCCCGGCCCAGACCCTAACGGACAAGGAATACCAGCGGATGCGCGACGCCTCGATCGCCGTACTGCGGGAGATCGGCGTCGACACCGGCGGCTCCAATGTGCAGTTCGCGATCAACCCGGACGACGGGCGCATGCTCATCATCGAGATGAATCCCCGGGTCTCGCGCTCCTCGGCGTTGGCCTCCAAGGCCACCGGCTTTCCCATCGCCAAGGTGGCAGCCAAGCTGGCGGTGGGCTATCGGCTCGATGAGTTGGAGAACGAGATCACAGGCGGTGCTACCCCCGCCGCATTCGAGCCCACCATCGATTATGTGGTCACCAAGATCCCCCGCTTCGCCTTCGAGAAGTTTCCCCAGGCGGACCCCAGGCTCACTACCCAGATGAAATCGGTGGGGGAGGTGATGGCCATCGGACGCACCTTTCAGGAGTCGTTGCAAAAGGCCCTGCGCGGGCTGGAAACGGACCGGTCCGGACTCGACGAAGTGGTGGACCCGACTCACCCGGAGGTCCACCGAATCCTGCGCCGGGAGGTCCGCCAGTCCGGTGCGGAACGCATCCTCTATGTAGCCGATGCCTTCCGGGCCGGCATGTCGCTACGGAAGCTTCACAGGCTCAGCTGCATCGATCCCTGGTTCCTGGCCCAGATCGAAGCACTCGTCCGGATCGAGGCGGACGTCAGATCCGAGGGGGCCGCGGGACTGACCGCCGGGCGTCTACGCTTTCTGAAGCGCAAGGGGTTTTCCGATCGGCGCTTGGCGTCGCTGGTCGGTATCGACGAGCAGCGGGTCCGGGCGCTGCGGCACGCACTGGATATAGGTCCCGTCTACAAACGGGTGGATACCTGTGCCGCCGAGTTTGCCGCCGGCACGGCCTACCTGTACTCCACTTACGAGGAAGCGTGCGAGGCTGAACCTACCGAACGCAAAAAGATCATGGTCCTGGGCGGCGGGCCCAACCGCATCGGCCAGGGCATCGAGTTCGACTACTGCTGCGTCCACGCTGCCTTCGCCATGCGCGAGGACGGCTATGAGACCATCATGGTCAACTGCAACCCGGAGACCGTATCCACGGACTACGACACCTCGGACCGGCTCTACTTCGAGCCCCTGACCTTAGAAGATGTGTTGGAGATCGTCGCCAAGGAGCGGCCCTTCGGCGTCATCGTCCAGTACGGCGGTCAGACCCCGCTCAAGCTCGCCCGGGATCTGGAGACCGCCGGTGTGCCCATCATCGGCACCACGCCGGACTCCATCGACCTGGCGGAGGATCGCGGACGCTTCCAGCACCTGATCCGGGATCTGGGCCTGCGCCAGCCCCCCAACGCCACCGCCAGCAGTGAGGGAGAGGCGGTGACCGAAGCGATGCGGATCGGCTATCCTCTGGTGGTGCGACCTTCCTATGTGCTCGGCGGCCGGGCCATGGAGATTGTCTACGACGAGACCGACCTCAAGCGCTACATGCGTGAAGCGGTGCGGGTATCGAACGCATCCCCCGTGTTGCTCGACCGCTTCATCGCCGACGCCATCGAGGTAGACGTGGATGCCGTCTGCGACGGCAAAGAGGTACTGATCGGCGGCATCATGGAGCACATCGAGCAGGCCGGTGTACACTCCGGCGATTCCGCCTGCTCGCTACCTCCCTATACGCTCTCACCGGCCATTCAGGAGCGGATGCGCGAGCAGATGATCAAGCTGGCACGGGCCTTGAAGGTGGTCGGGTTGATGAACGCCCAGTTCGCGGTCAAGGATCAGGAGATCTACGTTCTGGAGGTCAATCCGCGGGCCTCGCGTACCGTGCCTTTCGTCTCCAAGTCCATCGGGGTCCCCCTGGCGAAGGTGGCGGCACGTTGCATGGTCGGCGTATCCCTCCGGGAGCAGGGTCTGGTCAAGGAACGCCGGCCGAAACACTACTTCGTGAAGGAGGCCGTGTTCCCGTTCATCAAGTTTCCCGGCGTAGACACCGTGTTGGGGCCGGAGATGAAATCCACCGGGGAGGTCATGGGCGTCGGCGAATCCTTCGGCGAGGCCTACGCCAAGGCCCAGGATGGGGCCGGGACGGGATTGCCGAGCCGGGGCAACGCGATGCTGAGCGTACGCCAGGCGGACAGGTCAAGATTGGTACGGGTAGCCAGGGAGCTGTTGGAGCTCGGCTTCGACCTTTACGGCACCCGCGGCAGCGCGGCGGCGGTAGAAGAAGCGGGTATCCCATGTCGGGCTGTCAACAAGGTCGCGGAGGGACGCCCCCATATCGTCGACATGATCAAGAACCATGAGGTCAGCTTCATCGTCAATACCACCGAAGGTGCCCAGGCCATCATCGACTCCGCGGAGATCCGGCGGGCCGCCCTCCAATATAAGGTAAGCTACACTACCACCATCTCCGGTGCCGAAGCGACCTGTCTGGCCTTGAAGCAGCTGGACGCTGTCGGAGTCAATCGGTTACAGGAACTTTACTGACATGCACAAAATACCTCTGACCGCCAGCGGCGCTGAGCAATTGCGTTCCGAGCTCGAGCGCCTAAAACGAGTCGAGCGGCCCCGGATCATCGAGGCCATTGCCGAGGCGCGCTCACACGGCGATCTCAAGGAGAATGCCGAGTACCATGCGGCCCGCGAGCAGCAAGGCTTCATCGAGGGTCGCATCAAAGACATCGAGACCAAGCTCTCCAACGCCCACATCGTCGATGTGACGGATGAACACACCCGGACTCTGGCTAACGGCAAGGTGATCTTCGGCGCCACCGTGGAGGTGCTGGAGCTCGACGGTGACCAGGAGCAAACCTTTCGGATCGTCGGCGACGACGAGGCCGACTCCACACGTGGTCTGATTTCCATCAGCTCGCCCATTGCCCGATCCCTGATTGGAAAGCAAGTGGACGACCTGGTTGCGGTCGAGACGCCCGGCGGACTACGCGAGTTCGAGATCCTGGGAGTCCGTTACGAATGATTCCGAACCACAAAGACGCACAGGGATTGATTTTCCTTAAGTTAATGGCATTGCGGTATAGCCCCCATGACAGTTCTGATTTTGTTCGTTCCGTGTTTACCTCCGCACCCCTTCACGGTCCTAAAAGGGTTCCGCGCAGCCAAAAAGGGCATTCCCGTGCCATCAGGTAGACCAGATGCGTGGTGGACAGGTATCACGTCCCATCAGCCGGGGCCGGAGTATGCCCCAAAGCGAACGAAAGATCCGACTCACCGACTCGACGCCTGGGGCAAGGCAGCGCGCGACGAGCAGATCCTCGATCAGGGTCAGTCCAGTAGGGTGGTCTTTCTCGTTCGATAAGGCTGCCCGTGCCACTTCCAAGCTCCCCGGTTCCACACCCGTGGCGACGAAGGTCCCGCACACAGGAAATCCACGCAGGCTACTCGGCCCGTCGAGCGCCTGCCCTGTGTTCACCCGCAGGCGGTCCCTCAGCATGGGTCGGCCGTCCCGGTCCAGCCTGAACTCAAGATCTGCAGTGCCTGGATCGAAGCGTTCACCGGTCACGGGCCGTCCCAGACTCTGTATCTCCCAGCCGATGAAACGCGCATCACCGGCAAGCTCGACGCTTGTCCGGGTACGTGCCTGCGCGCCGGGGAACAGAATATTCTCCTGGGGAAACCATTCGAGTAATCCGCCGGCGGCGATCCTGAGGCCTTGTTGCACGGTCGCGGCAGTGCCTGCACTGCGGTAGAACTTGGCCGCTCCGGGCGTAGTGACCAGCACCGAAGCACCCGCAGCGACATCCAGCCTGATCTCGATCCGGTCGCCGCCGACCAGTCCCCCCGGCGGGTGCAGCAGATAGAGCTGGCAACTATCCCCCTCCGGGTAAAAGGGGCGCTGGACCGTGAGTGGTCCGACCTGGCGTTTATGGGCCAGGACCGTTCGCCCGGCTCTCACCTCGAACCCCAGATCGAGCCTGCCTAACCAGCCTCCCCCAACCAACCTCCCAGAAGCATCGGCGCCGCGTTCGAGGAGATCGTCGGGTTTTAACGCACCTCTCTCCGGCCCCTGTTGGCGCCCACTGTCATTAGGGTGTGTTGACATTTCAGAATCGCTGACAAGGATTGCCGCGTCACGCCTAACCTACGTGCCGCCTCGGTAACACTCATGCCTTCCGGCAGGTATTCGCGCAACACCTCTCCGGGATGCGCAGGGTCATGCATGTGTGACATTTTTACCTCAAGTCAATGGTAATCCATGTAATCGACATCGACGGCATCCCCATTTTCAAAGCGAAAAACGAGGCGCCAGTTACCCCTCACTGTGACCGTCCAACCACCGGACAGATCACCCTTCAGACGATGCAGTCGCCTATCTGACATCCCGCAACCGCGGATCGAAGGCATCGCGCACGACGTCCGCGAACAGGTTGGCGAACAGGACCAGGGTGAACATGAACAGGAAGGCCGCCGCCAGTGACCACCAGACCACCGGCTCCCGTGCCAGCTCCAGGCGCGCGCCGTTGATCATGTTACCCCAGCTGTCCATGGTGGGATCGACGCCGATGTTGATGTAGGACAGCACCGCCTCGGCTAGTACCAGACCGCTGAAGTCGAGCACCAGGGTAATCAGCACGATGTGCAGGACATTGGGCAGGATGTGGCGGCCGATGACCGTGGCATGGCTCACGCCTAGGGCCTCCGCCGCCTGCACATAGTCGACCTCACGCAGCTTAAGGGATTCCCCGCGCAGCAGCCGGCACAGGCCCGTCCAGCTGGTCACGCCGAGGATGATGCACAGAAACAGCAGCCGCAGATCCGCCCGCTCTACCAGGCTGGCGAAGTCTTGCTCGTGATTGCTCATGTAGATCTGGAGCATGAGAATGGCGGCGGCGATCAGGAGCACGCCGGGGATCGAACTCAGGGTGGTGTAGAGGTATTGGATGATGTCGTCCGCCAGGCCCCGGAAATAGCCCGCCATGATGCCGAGCAGGATGGCCGCGGGCAGCATGACCAGGGTCGTCAGGGTGCCGATGACCAAGCCGGTGCGGACGCCCTTCAAGCTTTGGTAGAAGACGTCCTCCCCCACCTTGTCGGTACCCAGGATGTGGTACTTGCCCGCCAGCTCCCCGGCGACAAAGCCCAGCATCAACATGACGCCTAAGGTCAGCAGGGCCGCCCGCCAGGGGACAGAGGTGCGGCCTGCCCAAACCAGCGCCCAGCAGGTCCGCCGCAACCCGACGTCCATGCGCCGTGCCTGGAGCCACAACAGTAACCAGGCCACCAACAGCCAACAGATCAGACCCATGAGCAGACCACGCAGGGCGCTCCAGGTAATGTCGGGAAGCCGGTCCTGGTGCGGATCGGCCAGGTGACGCCCACCCCATTGCAGCCGCGGGTAGTCCCGGATCACCCGGCCATCGGGCAGCTCCAATCTCTCCTTGGCATAGAGGTGGGTCGCGAAGGGTGCGGAGTAAGTCTTCTCCTGATGCTCCCGCAAGGGCGTCAGCCACAGATCCAGGAGGCTCAGGATCTCCGGCGAGTATACCGTCGTATCCGACGCGGCCAGGTCCTCTTCCCGGGGGTGGAAATGCACACTGTCCAATAGACCGATGACCACATAGAAGGCGAGGATGACCAAGGCCGACACCCCGACCCGGCTGCGCCCGACCCGACGCCAGGGCGCGCGCAGGTGCTCGTGGCGCGCGGCATAGAGGGCGAACCCCAGCGCTAATGCAAGCAGCAGGTAGATGAGCGCATCGGTCAGCAGGACGACGGGCAACTCAGTATCCCCGTGGGTGGATTAGTATCCAGTTTCACCTTATTTTTCGTGCTTAGACCCGTAGGGTGGGTTGCGCCCACCAGCTAGGCTAGGGCGGGTTGACATTTGTAGTTCTCGGGTCCGATTGCGGCCTTCTAAAAGAAGAAAGCGAGGCCTGCTATCCTGTTCTCGGTTATCCACAGATTACGCAGATTTTCACAGTCGGCAAGCGCCTTTACCTTTATCGGCACCAGATCCGGTTTTCCGGGATTGCTGAGCTCGATATCTGCAACTACATGGCCCATAGCAATGGATCTGTGTGTCAGGCGGCAACTTCCTGTAAGGCACGCACCGGCGGCTGTTTGTGCCGCATCGCCTGGGCCAAGTCATAATTGGCCTGCATGGTGAGCCAGGCGCGCGCCGTGCTGACGCCGGCAAGTTCCAGGCGCACGGCCAAGTCCGGGCTGATGGCGGCATGGCCGTTGAGCACGCGCGACAGCGCGACCCGCGACATGCCGAGGCGTGCGGCGGCTTCTTTGACCGACAGACCCAGCGGCGTGAGTACGTCCTCGCGGAGCAGCGCGCCGGGGTGCGGAGGGTTCTTCATCATGGCTATGCCCCTGTCAGTGGTAATCTTGGTAATCTGCGGATAAAAGATGTGATTACCAATGGTTCCGCACATTCCCACGGGAAAGCATCATTTGTGTGGATTCGCGTGATTCGTGGTCAGTTCCGATTTCTTCTGTCGTAGCCCCGCAATCAGTCTGTCCTTCTCCTCCAGGGCCTTGCCCTGCTCCCCGATGACCTTGTCCTTCTCTTCCAGGGCCTGGCCCATTCCCGCGATCTGTCGTTCCATATCCTCCAGCTCCGCCAGGATATCATCCTCCACATCCATGGTCTGTCTGATCTTCGGCTCGGTGATGGCCCGATTCAACCAGCGGACTACCTGTCGATATTCTTGCGGATAAGCGGCCTCATCGATGTCCAGGATATGCTCGTCACTCGATACTTTCAGGTGTTGGTCGAAAATGGCCAGGAGTCGTCCCGCAGCCGTTTTGTACTCCGGACCCAGGTAGGGAATCTGGATCACGAAGCTGTCGTGGGTAAGGCTTTCAATGAATTCCTCCCGAGCGGAGATTGCTTGCCCGGTGGCGGCGTCATAGTAGTTTCTGAGCACCTTGATGACCGGCACCTGCACATGCTCCAGTTGATACCCCAGGAAATAGATGCTGATGATGGGGATGGCCTGTTGCACCTTGCTTCCTGATGCGAGCATGAATCCCTGCTCGTAGTGTTCCCCGAGATAACGACGAAACCGCATGATGTCGGCGGCGAACTTGGCCTTTTGGATCTCGATGACAACCTGTTTGACAGCGCCGTCCCGGGTCTTTATCCGGGCGGAAAAATCCAGCCAACACACGGTGAAAAACCGATTTCCCAGCGTCATCGAAATTTCCTGGGGAAGCAAATCCAGCGCCATGATCTCCTCATCCAGGATGGTCGAGAGAATCAAGATGGCGATCTCGTTATTCTGCATAAGATATTTGAATACGACATCGTAGATTGGGTTGGCAATTTGCATTGAGTTTCACCTCGAGCTTCGGAAATCCACCCTCTCTGACCGACCCGATTGCATCGCCTGCGAATAAATTGCCTCGTTTTATACATTACTAATAAGGCTTCGCCTCAGACCGTTGATGCATGAATTTTGGCGTGTTGGTATATGAGAAGGTCCGCACAGCGGACCCTACACCAACTTAGCCACAAATGGACGCAAATTGAATCAATTCCAAATTGGCGTTTATTCGCGTTCATTTGCGGATAAAAAGTAGCCGAGTTTGGCGCCTATGAAAATATTCGTGTCTATTCGTGTCCATTCGTGGTTCTTGTTTCCAGTCAACCCAGCCGCACCCGCGGGTCCACCAGGGTGTAAGAGATGTCGGTGAGCAAGAGCCCCAGGATATAGAGGACCGAGCCCAGGAACACCATGGCCCGCACGATGGCGAAGTCTTGGTTATTGATGGCGTCGATGGTGTAGCTGCCGAGCCCGGGGATGCCGAAGAAGGACTCGGTGATCAGGCTGCCCATGAACAGCAGCGGCAGTACCACTACGACGCCGGTCAGGATCGGGATCAGGGCGTTGCGGAGCACGTGCCGGAACAGGACCAGGCGCTCACTCAGGCCCTTGGCGCGGGCGGTGCGCACATAGTCCTTGCCGATCTCCTCCAGAAACAGGGTGCGATACCAGCGCGTGCCGGTGCCGATGCCCCCGATGACCCCGATAATGACGGGCAGGACCAGAAACTTCCAGGCCGCCGGCCCGGTGTCATAGCCGGAGATGGGCACCAGGTGGAACAGCTTGCTGAGCAGATATTGGCCGCCGATGATGTAGAAGAGCCCGGAGATAGACATCATGGCGACCAGCAGGACCACACTCGCATAGTCGATATAAGTAGCCCGAAAGAAGACGATGAACAGGGCCAGGCTGATGTTTACAGCCAAGCCCACCAGGAGCACGGGGACGGCGATGGCAAGGCTGGGCCACATGCGCTGGGCGATGTCGAAACCGATGTCTCGCCCGCTGTCCGAGGAGCCGAAGTCGAAGGCGAACAACCGCACCGATTTGGTGAAGAAGATGGTATTCGTAACCTTGCCCGGTCCCGTGGCCTCTTGATCGAAGAGCAGGGGCCGGTCGTAGCCGCGCTCCCGCTTCCAGGTTGCGATTGCCTCCGGCGTGACCCGCTTCACGCCCAGTTGCATGCGGGCCATGTCATCGGGGGAGCTGACCACGAAGAACAGCAGGAAGGTGATCAGATTCACGCCGATCAGGATGGGGATGGCATACAGTAGTCGGCGGAGGATGTAGGCGGTCATAGATCAGGCTATCGAATCATCATCGGGGTATGAGATTTCGGATTGTCGGGGAGCTCTTTTTTTAGCCGCAATAGCCAAGCGTTTTGCGACCGACAGTGCGATATCCGGACTTTCCGGATTCACGACCAGGGTCTGTTTAGAAGGCGCTACGAGTATGTCCATATCTTCCATCGGAACAGCACCGAGCAAGACCTCGTCTCCGAATACCAAGGCACCGGTGAAGCAAGCACGATTCTCGAACCTCACCACCAGCGGTCCCATGTATGGGACCCGGTGTCGCTTGCCGTCGGCTGTCGTCACCTCCCGTTGGTACAGTTCTTCGAGCCTGAGCTGGATCGCGATCCGTTCCGGCAGACACAAATGCAAGGAACCCGTATCGACCAAGCATTTCACTGAGACCGGGGCAATATCCCGGTGTCTCGGATTCGAAAGTTCGATGTGTGCATTTACCAACCCCATAATTCACTCCCGTACTGATGACAGCCAATTTGCGCTCATTTGCGGATAACAAGGATTCATGGCGGCAGGGCAGCGCGGCGCTCGCGGCGGCGGAAGACCCGGACCGCCGGCAGTGCCCCCACCGCCAGCAGACCGGCCGTCAACCACAGGGGCCAGAGCACGGGCCGGTTCCATTCCCGGCGCAATCGCTCGCGCCGGGCGGCATCCACGCGGCAGTATTTGAGGGCGTTGTTGGCCATTAGGTTGGGCTTCAGGTTCCCCACCCAACCGTGGTATAGACTGAATGCCTTGGGATAGCGGCCCCACAACCAAGGGGCATCCCGGCGGGCGATCTCCACCATCTCGTCGATCACCGCTCGACGTTCAGGGCCGTTGTCCATGCTCTTCATTTGCTCGAACAAGGCATCGAAGCGCGGATTGGCATAGTTGGAGGAATTCTCCCCGCCTCCCGCCACCTTGCTGTTGGGGCCGTAGAGCAGGAACAGAAAGTTCTCCGGGTCCGGGTAGTCCGCGTTCCAGCCCCGGATGAAGATCTGCCCGGTACCCTTGCGCATCTTCTCCTGAAAGCGGTTGTAATCCGTCGCCCGCACCACGAGCTGGATGCCGAGCTTTTTGAACTGCTTGCGCAGCCAGCTCAGGCGCGCCTTGCCGTCCGGGCCTTGGACCACGGCCTCGTAGTTCAGGCTCAGGGCCTTGCCCATCGCCGGGTCCCGGCCGCGTGGATAGCCCGCCTGGGCCAACAGGTCTTGCGCCTCCTCCAGACCGCGGCGCACGGCCCGCCCGTCCCGCCAGCTGTAGACATAAGGATTGATCCCCGGCTTGCCTTCACGGTATCCGAAGATGCCCGGCGGGATCGGCCCCTGGGCAGCAATCCCCCGGCCATTGGCAAAGATGGCGATAAATTCCTCATAGTCGACGGCAATGGAGATGGCCCGCCGCAGCAGACGCGCGCGCTCCGAATCACCGCCTACTACCGGATCGCGCATGTTGAAGCCCATATAGTAGATGGACGTCAGAACCGCCGTCCGCAGCCCGATCCCTTTTTCCCGCATGCGGTCGGTCAGGAGCGCTTCGCCCTGACCGCTGAATTGGATCACCTGATCGAAGGCATCGGAGGAGATCCCCGAGCTATCGTAGTAGCCCTGCAGAAACTTGTTCCAGTAGGGGATGTTTTCCTTCTCCAGGCTGTAGACGGCGCGCTCGATGAAGGGCAAAGGCCGGCCGGCGTCCGCCAATAACCCCGCCGCTTCATCTCCCGGCATGCCCTGGGCGGGATAGGACTCGCCGTGAAAGTTGGGATTGCGCGCCAGTACCATGCGCAGATTGGGATTGTTCTCTTCCAGCCAGAAGGCCCCGGTGCCCACCGGATACCAATCCAGGGTAAGATTGCGCCGCTTCATACCGGGTTGGGCATAAAAGCGGTCCGCCTCCCACGGGATAGGGGCGAAGAAGGGCATGGCGAGCCAGTAGAGGAACTGGGGATACTTGCCCTCGATGCGGATGCGGTAGCTGTATCTGTCCACAACCTGGGCACCGGCGAAGGGGACGGTCCGCAGATCCAGGAAGGGCCGCGCCTCGCCGGGAATGGGCGCAGGTGCTGCCTGCTCGATACGCTCGGCCAACGCCGCGAAGTCATGGATGTGCTCCTTCATGGTGCCGGCAATCGGCGAGTGCAGCCAGGGTACGGCTAGGCGCTTGATCTGATAGACAAAATCCTCCGCCGTCAGCTCCCGGGTGCCCTGATGCGGGAAATCGGACAAGCGATTGATCCCGGTAAGATCCGCGGCCGTCAGGTCCAGGTACCGCGGTCGCCCGCCTTCGTCTTTTGCGAAGGCGGGATGGGGCTGATACCGGATCCCGGGCCGGATGCGGATCAGATATTCGCTATAGGCGATCTTTTCTGCGGATGTATCGGCCGGGAGCGGCTTGTCGTCCGCATCCCGATAGGTCGGCACCGGCACCTGGGTGGCGGAGAGGGGAACCAGCTCGTAGGGCCGTTTCAGGAAGTGATATTGCAGCGGCGGCTCGTAGATCTGGGCGATAAAGACATACTCGTTCGAGCTATAGGAGCGCGCCGGGTCCAGATGCTTGGGACGCTCGGAGAAGGAAGCATAGAGAACATCGGCCCCCGCCTGGTCGCGCGGATAGGGGTGGTTCCAGGGGGTATCGCCGCAGGCGCTCAGCAAGCTTGTTAGCAGCAAGGCCGGCAGCGAGGCCAGCAGCAGGCCCAGTCTAATGCGCTGCAACCTTCAGGTCTCCACCGGGTTTGTTGCTCACCCCAGCGGACCTATGCAGTCCGCGGAGAGACTTCTGCTTTGATCCTGTCGCCCGAATCTCTGACAGCAGCTTTCAGATCATAGGCGGTTTGCAGGTCCATCCAGAACTCGGGGCTCGTCCCGAAGTAACGCGAAAGCCGCAGCGCAGTGTCCGGCGTGACGGCATGGCGTTCGCGCACGATGTCGTTGACACACGGGGCCGGAACCTCGAGCTCGACGGCCAGGGCGTTCGCCGACAACCCGAGAGGGATCAGAAACTCCTCACGCAGGATCTCGCCGGGATGGATGGGACGCATCTTGTTTATTGTCCTGGATCCTCAATGGTAATCGACGATTTCGGCATCATAGGCGTTACCGTCCGCGAAGCGAAAACACAAACGCCACTGATCGTTTATCCGGATACTCCACTGCCCGCGCCGGTCTCCCTTCAGGGCCTCCAACCTGTTCGCCGGCGGTATGCGCATATCATCGAGGCGGCGGGCGATGTCGAGCATCTGGAGTTTCCGCTCCGCTACCGACTGAAAGGAGCGAAATCGTATTGTGGGCTTGCCGCGAAACAGGGCCTCCGTGTGCTTACAGCGGAAAGATTTGATCATCCAGCAACAGTATAATGCATTCCTTTAAGCCGCTAGGGGGCTGTTGACATTTATCCAAGCATGGGCGACTAAGTCAAAGAGTTTTGTGTGCTGACAAGGTGGGGCGAGGAGGAATTGTGGGCCTATTTCGACGAACCGCAACTTACAACCGTTGCACGCAGATAAAGAGCCGCAATCGGACCGGCCACCCCACGGGGACTGGACACTCGGAGAAGAAATAAAACAAGAACCAATGATCGCACTTCACACGTGCCTTGTCAGCCATCGGTTCAACCACCACACACAGGATCGGAACACTATGGGTTTCTTACAAGATAAACGGGTCCTCATCACCGGCGTCGCCAGCAACCGTTCCATCGCCTACGGTGTGGCGCAGGCCATGCACCGCGAAGGGGCCCGGATCGCCCTGACCTACCAGACCGAGAAGCTCAAATCCCGGGTCGAGGACCTGGCCGCCGAGTGCGGATCGGAGCTGGTGTTGCCCCTGGACGTAACGAGCGACGATCAGATAGCGGCCGTCTTCCGGGATCTATCCGGCCATTGGGACGGTCTCGATGCCATCGTGCACTCGATCGGCTTCGCCCCCCGGGAGCAGCTCGAAGGCGACTATATCGACGCCGTCACCCGTGAGGGCTTCGCCATCACCCACGACATCAGCGCCTACAGCTTCGCCGCCCTGGCCAAGGCCGGACGCGGGATGATGCAGGGCCGCAAGGGTACCCTCCTGACCATGACCTACCTGGGGGCGGTGCGCGCCGTGCCCAACTACAACGTCATGGGCCTCGCCAAGGCGAGCCTGGAGGCAAACGCCCGCTATCTGGCCGCCTCCCTCGGCCCGGAAGGTATCCGGGTCAACGCCATCTCCGCCGGCCCCATCCGCACCCTGGCCGCCTCCGGGATCGCGGATTTCCGGGGTATGCTCAAGCAGGTGGAGGAATGCACCCCCCTGCGGCGTAACGTGACCATCGAGGAAGTCGGCAATGCGGCGGCCTTTCTCTGCTCCGATCTGGCCTCCGGGATTACGGGCGAGATACTGTACGTGGATACCGGTTACCACATCTTAGGTCTGGGCTGACTCCTACACCCGGCTAAACACCGCCGCCGGTCCGTGACCCGAGTACGGCTGTACCGAAGTACCGATAACATCGGTTTGGTTCTTCCATCGGGAGTTATTTTTTGCCGCAAATAAACGCGAATCAACGCAAAAATGTTAACGATAGCCCGTAGGATGTGGTGAGCGCCGGGAGCGGAGCGACCGGCGCGAACCGCATCAATGGTGTGGTAAGCACCTGTCTGCGTCCCTGCACGCAGACAGGCAGGGACGCACAGGCAGGCCGTGAACCGCATCTTTGGACTTTCGGTTTCGCTCGGATTCAATCGGTGATGCGATTGAACGGAAGGGGGCATCTCGACCCCGCACGGGCTCCTTGACGTTTTAGGGTGCCCTTAGTTACCACCCCGAAAAATACAAAGGAGATGACATGGCCAAACCAACAATGAACCTGGCCTTAGCCACCGGCGCGTTGGCGCTCGCTCTCTCGACCGCCGGATCCGCCGGCGACACCGCCAGCGCAGGCATGCTCGCGGGCACCTGCTACGGTTGCCACGGCATGCACGGTAACAGCCTCGGCCCGGCCTCGCCCAGCATCGCTCAGATGGAAAAGACGGCCTTCGTCGAGACCATGCAGGCATTTAAGAGCGGCGACACCTACGGCACCATTATGGGCCGCATCGCCAAGGGCTATACGGATGAGGAGATCGAGCGGATGGCCGGTCACTTCGCCGCCCAGAAGTTCGTCCCGGCCAAACAGGAATTCGACGCGGCCGCGGCTAAGAAAGGCGTCAAGCTGCACGATAAATACTGCGAGAAGTGCCACGAAGAAGGCGGCAAGCCGATCGCGGGCGAAGACGCCGAGTATCACCTGCTGGCCGGCCAATGGGTCCCGTACCTGGCGAATACCATGACCGACTTCCGCGAAGGCCGCCGCGAGATGCCCAAAAAGATGAAGAAAAAGCTTGACAAGCTGCTCAAGAAAGAAGGTGAAGCGGGCCTGGCGGCCATCAACGCCTTCTATGCCGGCCAGCAGTGAGTGAAGAGGAAAGCACCCATGAACATGAATCGTCGCGATTTCGTCAAGGCCGCCGGGGCCGCTACCGCTGTCGGCATGGTTGGTGTTCCGCAGCTGGCCCTGGGCGCCGGCAAGAAGAAAGTCGTCGTCGTCGGTGGGGGTACCGGCGGTGCCACTGTCGCCCGCTACATCAAGCTGGCGGATGCCTCGGTGGACGTCACCATCATCGAGCCCAACACCCATTATCACACCTGCTACCTGAGCAATGAGGTGCTCGGCGGCGACCGCACCATCGATACCATCAAGTTCGGCTACGACAAGCTCGAGGCCATGGGTATCGAGGTGGTTCACGCGACCGCCGAGCTGGTCGACCCGGCCGCCAAGGTCGTCAAGGTCGGCGGCAAAGACTATGCCTTCGATCGCTGTGTCGTCGCCCCCGGTATCGAGCTGCTCTATGACAAGATCGAGGGCTACAGCGAAGCGGCCAGCCGCAAGCTGCCCCACGCCTGGAAGGCCGGTGAGCAGACCAGGCTCCTGCGTGCCCAGCTCGAAGCGATGCCCGACGGCGGCACCGCCGTCATCGCCGCCCCCCCGAATCCCTTCCGCTGTCCGCCCGGACCCTACGAGCGCGCCAGTCAAATGGCCCACTACTTCAAGCAACACAAGCCCAAATCCAAGGTCCTGATCCTGGACGCCAAGCAGAAATTCTCCAAGCAGGGCCTGTTCACCCAGGGTTGGAAGGCCCTCTATGGCTTCGGTGCCAACCAGGCCATGATCGAGTGGCAGCCGGGTCCGGACGCGGCCGTGGTCAAGGTGGACGCGGGCAGCATGACGGTGGAAACCAGCTTCGGCGACGAGGTCAAGGCCGACGTCCTGAACATCATCCCGCCGCAACGGGCCGGCAAGATCGCCCAGGTCTCGGATCTCACGGATGATAGCGGCTGGTGCCCGGTGGACAAGAAGACCTTCGAGTCCTCCAAACATCCGGGGGTGCATGTGATCGGCGACGCCTGCATCGCCACCAAGATGCCCAAATCCGCCTACGCGGCCAACAGTCAGGCCAAGGTGTGCGCGGCCGCGGTAGTCGCCATGCTCAAGGGTGAGGAGCCGGGAACCCCCTCCTACGTCAATACCTGCTACTCCATCATCGGCAAGAACTGGGCTGTTTCGGTGGCTGCGGTCTATCGGCTCAGCGAAGACGGCAAGACCATCGCCGGGGTCGAGGGCGCCGGTGGTCTGACCCCCATGGATACCTCCCCCGAGGCCCGGCGGCGCGAAGTGCAGTACGCCTACAGCTGGTTCAAGAATATTACCGCGGATATCTTCGGTTGATGGCGAAGCTATGAGGAGAGTCACCGGTTTCCAGGGAAGGGTATGAACCGCAAAAGCGCAAAGGACGCAAAGGACGCAAAGTAGGGGCATCCCTTGCGAGTGCCCGGTTCATCAGTCGCCGGTATCGTCGCAGCCGGCACCGACCGCCCGTCAGGTAGGTTGGGCAAAGGGCCAGGGATGGCCCGTGCCCAACATTCGGTATTCAGTCGGGTACGCTGTCATCCTGAACACGTCGTAACCCGACACGACGCCCGCTCAGGCAACGCCAAATAGCTCCGAACAGCTCCTATGACCCATTATTCGGTTGCCCCGAGCCCCGCGCGGGAAATGCAGCGTTTGCAGCCTTCTTCCGGTCGCAGAATAACACCGGAACTTAGGAGGTTGCTTTTAAGACAAATAGGCACAATCAGGTACGATGGTATGAAGATTGGCTACTATCCCGGAGCGGGCCGATTAGCTGCTGAAAAGGGTCTCGATCCCCTGCGTTGGCGCAAATCTTGCTAAATTTCAACCAGATCGCGCAGTAAACGCTATTTCGTAACAATCACAGTGTGGTACTTGCAGTATCATTACTAACCTACGATCAGTTCTACCAATCTCGCACGGCGCCAGCTTCCGGTTCCAGGGACCGGGAGCTGGTTATCTATCGCTCCAGTGATCTATCGTTCCGGTGCACGCCGGAGCGGCGGTGCCTTGGAGGGTTCACCGCCGGAGGCGGTGGTATGTTTGTTGTTAAGTTACGGGGCATCCTACCTAACCAAACCCCCTAGCGAGATGTAACCAGCCGTCTGACGGCGGCAGAGGAGTACAGCATGTATCAGGCCGAGGCCAAGGTCTTGCCGCGGAGACAGGAGATCCCGACAATCGGGATCGGCACTCAAGTGGACTTCGATAACACGCGGGAAAGCGAGGAGCGCTGCAAATTTCCGGGCATCGCAACCGTTATCCACGGTAACGGGGCGATTGCGCATGTCATGGGACAGGTCTGCGGCGGTGTGATCGGCTATCCCATCACGCCGTCCACGGAGATCTCCGAGCTGTTCGAGGCCTATCGCGCCAAGGGTGGCTGTAATGTCTGGGGCAAGCACCCCTTCTTCTTCGAGCCGGAAGGCGAGCATTCGGCCCAGAGCGGCGCCATGGGCGCGGCCCTGACCGGCGGCCACTATATCTCGAACGCCTCTTCCAGCCAGGGCATTCTGTATGGGCTGGAGTCCCACTATGTGACCGTGGGCAAGAAGATCGGCGGCTTCGTGCTGCAAATCGCCGCGCGTTCGGTGTCTCGGCACTCCTTGAACGTGATGGCCGGGCACGACGACGTCTATGCCCTGTTGCCGTCCGGATATACGGTGCTGTTCGGGAGCAACCCCCAGGAGGCGGCCGATCTGGCCGCCATCGCCTACAAGGTGAGCGCCCTCTCCCTGATCCCGGTCGCCAACGCTATGGACGGCTTTGCCACCAGCCACATGCAGAGCGAGGCCCGCATGCCGGAGCCGGCGTTGCTCAAGGAGTTCCTGGGCGATCCGGCGGGCCGGATTAAGGCGCCGACGGTGGCCCAGGAGATCCTGTTCGGGGCCAAGGGGCGCGTCTTTCAGCTCGGGGAGTACCTCAAGCGTCACGCCGGGGACATCATGCAGGAGGCGCTGGCCGAGCTCCGCGCCTTCTTGGAAGCACGCGGCGCGGATATCGAACAGGACAACGCCGGCGCCCTGATCGAGGAGACCCTGCCCTGGGTCCCGGAAGCGCTGCATGAGCAATGGCGGCGCCAGTGGCTCAATGCCTTCGAGCAGGGGACCCGCCAGCGGGTGCCCGCGTTGGTGGATGTTCTGGACCCGGGGTTGACCGGCGGCGTCCAGAATCAGCCGGATTTCCAGGCCGGGGCGGTGGACCACCACACCCACTTCGTACGCGAGGTGCCGCGCTTCGTCGCCCAGGCGATGGCGGAATACGGGGCCTTGACCGGACGCCGTTACACGCCCGTCATGGGGTATCGGGTCGAGGACGCCGAGCATCTGATCATCGGTCTCGGGTCCGTGACCGACGACGCGGAAGCCGTGGCCGCTTATCTGCGCACCCAGGGGAAAAAGGTGGGCGTGGTCTCGATCAAGCTGCTGCAGCCGTTTCCGGAGGGAGAGCTGATCGAGCTGCTCGTCGGGAAAAAGGCGGTGACCGTGCTCGAGCGCTCCGACCAGACGGCGCTGACGGATCTGGTGATGAAGGCCCTGTTCAAGGCCCGCGAGAACGGTGGCCTGATCCGCCACCAGGGCATTCCGGCGATCACCGACCTGCCCAAGGTGAGCACCGGCATCTTCGGTCTGGGGGGGCATGATCTGCAACCCCGCGACCTGATCGCCGCCTTCAAGAACATGGAGAGCACGCTCAACGTCCCCTTCTTCTACCTGGGCTCTCGGTTCTTTGCGGACGCTCCGTCGCCGGGCGTCGCCGCGCTCCAGGCCAAGCTGCGGGCCGCCTATCCAGAAACCGAATTCATGGCCTTGCCGACCAAGGACAATCCTCCGCGCCTGCTGCCACCGCAGGCCTTTCGGGTCCGCTTCCACTCGATCGGCGGCTACGGGACCATCGCCACCGGCAAGCTGCTGACCGATATCCTGGCGGGTGTCTTGGGCCTCCACTCCAAATCCGCGCCCAAGTACGGCTCCGAGAAGAGCGGTGCCCCCACCAATTTCTATATCTCCCTAAGCCCGGAGCCCATCAAGATCACCAACGCGGAGCTGGAAGACGTCGAGATCGTGGTCTCTCCCGACCACAAGGTCTTCAGCCATACCGATCCGCTGCGCGGGTTGGCCCCCGACGGCACCTTCATCCTCCAGTCCCACGAGACCCCGCTGGAGGTCTGGAAGCAGCTCCCCGCCTATGCCCGCAGGATTATCCGTGAGCGCAAGATTCATCTCTATCTGGTCGATGCCTTCGGGGTCGCCAAAAAGCACGCCCCGGCCCCCGATCTGGAGATCCGGATGATGGGCGTCGCCTTTATCGGCGCCGTATGCGGGCACGTGCGCCAGGTGGTCGCCGATGCCTCGGAGGAGGCCGTCCTCGACAAGATCCGCCAGCAGGTGAGCAAGAAATTCGGGGCCAAGGGGGAGGCAGTCATCGAGAGCAACATGGCGGTGATCCGCGAAGGGTTGGAGTCGACCCTCAAGGTGGACTACGAAGCGGCCGATTTCACCGCGGCCGAACAGCTGGTCGCCGTGCCCAACGGGCCCGATATCGCCGTATCCGCCTCTATGGTTAGGACCAGCGGCGGGTCGGCGACCTCCGCGTGCTTCGACATGGATTTCTACCGGGAGGTCATGGCCGACCGCTTCCGGGACGGGACCATCGGCGATGCGCCGGTCATCCCCGGCACCGGGTTGTTCATGCCGGTAGCGAGTGCGGCCTGGAAAGACAAGGGCCTGTTCCGCCTCGAGGTGCCCAAATACAAGGCCCATCTCTGCACCGGCTGTATGGATTGCGCCTTTGTCTGCCCGGATGCGGCCATCCCAAACAGCGTGCACGACATCCACGACCTCTTGCTGACCGCGATTCGGGGCCTGAAGCTAACCGACCACCAAAAGGACACCATGACGGGCTATGTGTTCGACCTCTCCAAGACCATCCGCGACACCTATCGCAAGCTGCCCAGCAAGGACCCCAAGCCCTTCCACGCGATCGTGGAGTCGGCAGTGACCGGGCTCGCGCTCGAGAACGCCGCCCTGGAACACGGCTTTAAGGGCATGGTCGAGGCGCTGTCCATCTTCCCGGTAGCCAAGACCAAGCCCTTCTTCGGTGCCATGGAACAGGCGGTCCCGGGCACCGGCGGGCTCTACTCGGTAAACATCGATCCCTGGAAGTGCAGCGGCTGCCTGGAGTGCGTCGATGTCTGCGGCTCCGGTGCCCTCAGCGCCCGGCGGCAAGATGCCGCGGTGCTCGAATCCTTAAAGCAGGAGTTCGAGTTCTTGAGCCGGACCCACAACACGCCCATGCGCTTCTGGGAGACGGCCACCGAGCGCGGCGGCGACGCCAAGCGCCTGATCCTGAATCGTGACAACTATTATGCTATGACCGGCGGACACGGTGCCTGCCGCGGCTGCGGCGAAGTGACCGCGCTGCGCATGCTGATGGCAACCAACCGGGCGATCCACGAGCAACGGCGTCGGGACCACGTCAAGGAGCTGGAAAGTCTGATCGAAGGACTGACCGCCAAGCTGGACGCCGTGCCCTATGACGACCATGACCCGGACCGCTTGGAACGGATCTCCTGGACCATCGATCGGCTCCAGGCGCGTTTGTATCGCTTCGAGAGCGGTCCCACGGGTCTTGGCCCCACCGGGGCGGTGATCGCCAACGCCACCGGTTGCAGCAGCGTCTACGCCTCGACCTTTCCCAACAACCCCTACTCGGACCCCTGGGTCAACAGCCTGTTTCAGGACACGGTGCCGGTAGCCAAAGGGATGTTCGAGGGCCTGAGCGCCGGTGCCGTCGATGACTTCCGCGCCTTGCGCACCGCCAAGCTCGATCTGGAAGACCACTACAATCCCGAGCTCCATGACGCCTTCTTCCGCACCTTCAACTGGGAGCAATTCTTCCCGGAAGAGCTCGACCTGCTGCCCGCCGTCATCAGCATCGGCGGCGACGGGGCCGTCTACGACATCGGCTTCGGCGCCCTGTCGCGCCTGCTGGTCACCCACACCCCGCTCAAGGTCATGGTGCTCAACACCGGGGCCTATTCCAACACCGGCGGCCAGGCCTCGACCGCCAGCTTCACCGCCCAGGACTCGGACCTGACCCGCTTCGGCGTCGCCCATATCGGCAAGCACGAGGACCGCAAGGAGCTGGGACTGATCGCGGCCTTCCATCCCAAGGTCCTGGTCATCCAGACCAACGACGCCCTCCAGGGCCACTTCATGAAGAACGTCATGGAGTTCCTGAGCTACAACGAATCGCCTGCGGTGTTCGATACCTATACCGCCTGTATGTCCGAACACGGGATCGCCGACAACGCCGGGAGCCGGCATGCGGAATTGGCGGTGCAGAGCCGGATGAGTCCGGTCTTCGTCCATGATCCGCGCCGGGGCGATACCCTGGCCGAGCGCTTCGTCCTGGACGGCAATCCGGACATCGGCAAGGACTGGACCACCACCACCCTGGCCTATGTGGACGCCGACGGTCAGGCCCAGCTCAAGGAAATACCCTTCACGCCGGCGGATTTCGCGGTCCACGAGGGGCGCTTCAAAAAGCACTTCCGGCCCGCCGACGCGGATGCCAACCTGGTCCCGGTACCCGAGTACATCGATCTGAACGAGACCGAACGCCACGGCAAGATGCCCTTCATCTGGTCGACGGACGACGACCGCAGGCTGATCAAGCTGGCCGTCTCGCCGGCCATCGTCGAGCTGACCGAGGAACGCCGCCGCAACTGGCGCATGCTCGAATACCTGGGCGGTCTGCATGTGGATCGCATGCAAGAAGACCATCGCCGGGAGCTGGAGCAGTGGCAACACAAATACGCGCAGGCAGACACCCAGCGGGAAAGCAGCATCGATGCCATTGCCAGGGGCATGGCCGAGCTCGCCGCCGGCTCGGATGCCACGGCCAGCCAGTCGGTGGTCCCCCTGGATGCGATCACCATGGGTGCGAGCGTCGGCGCCATGCCCGAGGCCGGTCCCAAAGCCGGCGACGCGCCGCTGGTACGGATCACGGAAGCAGACATGCCCAAGTGCACCAACTGCAAGACCTGCTACCAGGATCTGAGGGAGCTGTTCGAAAAGACCACCATCATGGTCGACGGCGAACCGAAAGAGGTCAGCCGCGTGATTCCCGGCGTGCTCGACAAGATCGAACTTACCCCGGAGCTGATCCGAACGGCCGCCCGGGTCGCCACCGACTGCGACGCCGAGATCATTCGGTTTCAGCAGCCGACTACGGGCTGATCTCTCGTCCGAGCGTGAACCGCTTGGGAAAACGACGAATCACGCGGAACCTGCTAGATATATAATCACACGGGACCTGACACCCCTCGCTACGCTCGAGATGATAACTCCCTTCGGTCGAGATGACAGAGACTGGTTTCACCATAAAATTTTGGTGAAGGGGGTACTAGTACCTAGTTTCGACCGATATTGCAAGTTCATAGTATCTGCTGGTTCACACGCTTGGCTTTCACGCTCCGGCGCCAAAACTAGCAGAATCGATCGAAACTAGGTACTAGGGGGCGTTCTCAATTGAGCTAAATCCTCATGAAAATCAAGCACATCAGGCCCATGCAGCAGCGGCTACGAGTTTCCGAGACACTCCGCGGCGCGGAGCTTCCGCGTTCCCACGCGGCGCGTGGGAACGAGAGAAAATCTGTTAATTGAGAACGCCCCCTAGGAGTCCAACGATTAGGATCCATGAAGCAATCGGCCCTTGCCTTCGATAGTGACGCCGATCCGGCTGTCGGCGGCGCGGTCGGCGACCTGTTCGGCACGGACCCCGAGACCACCCGGTCCTATGTCATCGAACAGCTGGAGGTCTTCAACTGGGGTCCCTTCAACGGCCTGCATCGCATCCGGATCGACCCCCAGGGCACTGCCGTCATCGGCCAGACCGGCAGCGGCAAGACTACGCTGGTGGATGCCCTGATGACCCTGATCGCCGAGCGTCCTCTGTATAACCTGGCCTCCACCGGCGGCCACGAGAGCGACCGCGATTTGATGTCTTACATCCGCGGTGTATCGGGCGAGGGCAACGAGAGCGGCGACAATGCCCATATCGCCCGTCAGGGGGCGACTGTCACCGCCTTGAGTGCACGCTTCGGGGATGGCCGGCAGCCGGTTACCCTGGGTGCCCTCCTGTGGCTGGATGGGACCAGCTCGGCCATGCACGACCTGAGGCGGTTGTGGCTGTTCAGCCGCGACGGTGCGCTCGGGGTCGGCGATTGGCTGCCGGTGCTGCGCGCGGGCGGTGCGCGTGCCCTGAAGCAGTTCCTGCGCGATCAGGGCAGCTCGCCCCACGACACCAAATCGGCCTATCTGGCCCAGATCCAACGCTTCTTCGAGGTCGGCAGGAACGCCTTTGCCCTGCTCAACCGGGCGGCCGGTCTCAAGCAGCTCAACAGCGTGGACCAGCTCTTCCGGGAGCTGGTACTCGAAGACAAATCCGCCTACAAACGCGCCGAGGAGGTAGTCGCCGGCTTCGATGTGCTCACGGATATTCACCGCGAGCTGGAGATCGCCCGCAGCCAGCAGCGGTCCCTGCTGCCCATCGAGACCGAGGAGCGAACACGCCGACGCAAGGTCGCCGAGGTCGAGCGGCTCTCGGATCTGCAACGCATCCTGCCCGTCTGGTTTGCTACCCACGCCTGCCGCTTGTGGCAGCAGCGACACGCGGCGATCAGCACCGAGATCACTGCGCTTCAGGACCGCACGCTGGAGTTGGAGCAACAGGAACAGCGGTTGCAGGATCAGGTGGACGACCTGCACCGCATCTATATCGAGGCCGGCGGGGGCAACCTCGAGCAGATCGAACGGCTCATCGCCAACCAGCAGGACATCGTCCAACTCTGTGAAAACACGGTCGCCGACTACCAGCGGCTGGTTGCCGGACAGGGCCTGGACCCCGGGCTCAGCGCGGGCGCCTTGCGTCGCAACCAGGAGCGCGCGCGCCGGATGCGCGCCGAGCAGGGGCCCCTGCTCGAACAGCTGGAGCAACGCCGCGACGAGCAGTCCGGCCTGGCGTTCGGCGCGCGGAGCAAGGTCCGGGATCTGGAGCAAGAGTTGGACCAGGCCAAGGAACACGCCCATTCCAATCTGCCGGGCAATTATCTGGGCTTCAAACGCGACCTGGCCGCAGCCCTGGGAGTCCCGGTCGGTGACTTGGCCTATGTCGCCGAGTTGGTGGAGGTAAAGTCGGAGGAGCAGGCCTGGCGGGGGGCTATCGAGCGCGCCTTGGGGGGCCAACGTCTGCGGTTGATCGTACCTGGTGAGCGGATGGCCGCAGCGCTCGCCTGGGTAAACCAGCGCCACAACCGGCTCCACGTGCGCCTGCTGGATGCGGCTCAGCACCGAGGGCCGGCGCGATTCTTCGACGACGGCTTCACGCACAAGCTCAACTTCGCCGGGCATCCGTTGCGCGAGGCCCTGAAAGGCTTCCTGGCCGAGCATGATCTGCACTGTGTGGCGGACACCGACCAGTTGCACCGGACCGCCCACGCCTTGACCATGCAGGGGACCATTTCGGGCCGGCGGGGCCGTTTCGACAAGCAGGACCAGCGGGCGCTGGACCAGGGCTGGATGACCGGCTTCGACAACCGGGACCGGGTGCGCCAGCTTGAAAACGAATTGGAGCAGGCGCGGGATCAGGTCCGCACCCAGGCGGCGGCCTTCGACCGGGCCAAGCAGGAACACGAGACCCTCCGGCAGCAGTTGGTGCTGTTGGAACGGCTCGATGAGCTGGACTTCGCTGCGATTGACATCGAGTCCGCGCGGGCCGAGCTGGAGCGGCTGCAGGCCCAGCTGCGGGCCCTGCAGGACCCGGAATCCGAGACCTTCCGTGCCCGACAGGCCTGGGAGCAGGCCAGGCAGAGGCTGCAACGGCAGCGCGGGGAGCTCCGGACGCAGCGCGAGACCATCGGAAGTCTGAAGGCCAACCTGGCGCGTGCGGACGAGCGGCTGAGCTCGGCGCGTAACCGGCGTGGCAGCGGTCTGAACGATGAACAGACGGCCTTGGGTGACGGTTACCTGAAACGACCCGATGCCGAGGCCATCGAACGCCTGGACGACCTGGAGCGGGAGGCCGCGACCAAGCTGCAGCGGGAGTTCGAGACCGCCGGCACCGGCTTGGCCGGCTCGGAGAACAAGCTGATCCGCCTGATGAACCAGGCTCAACGGGAGGATACGGGGGCCTTGGCCGAGGTCGGGACCGAGATCCGTGACGTCCCCAATTATCTGCAACGGCTCGAGGTCTTGACCAAGGAGGCGCTGCCCGAGAAGCTGGATCGGTTCCTCGGCTATCTGAACAAATCCTCCGACGAGGGCGTTACCCAGCTGTTGGCCCACATCGACAACGAGGTATCCATCATCGAGGAGCGCATTGCCGGACTCAACGAGACCCTGATCCAGGTCGATTTCCAGCCCGGACGTTACCTGCATCTGGAGCCGCGCAAGGTGATCCATCAGGCGTTGACCGACGTCTACCGGGCGCAGAAGGTACTCCGGAGCGCCGCACTCCAGGACGACCAGGGCGAATCCCACTATCGCGCTCTGGTCGAGCTGGTGCGGCAGCTGCGGGATGCGGTGGAACGCCGCAAGACCGCCGGCGCGCGGGCCTTGTTGGACCCGCGCTATCGCCTGCAGTTCTTCGTCAAGATCATCGAGCGCGATGGCCGGCACGTCATCGAGACCCGTACCGGTTCCCAGGGCGGCAGCGGCGGCGAGAAGGAGATCATCGCCAGCTATATCCTGACCGCTTCCTTGAGCTACGCCCTCTGTCCCGACGACCTGGGCCGGCCCCTGTTCGGCACTGTGGTGTTGGACGAGGCCTTCTCCAAGAGCTCCCAGGCGGTGGCGGCCCGCATCATCGAAGCGCTGCGCCAGTTCGGTCTGCATCCGCTGTTCATCACCCCCAACAAGGAGATGCGGCTGCTGCGAATGCACACGCGCTCGGCGGTCCTGGTGCACCGACGCGGCCAACAGGCGGTTACCGCTTCCTTAAGCTGGGAAGAGCTGGACCGACAGGCCCACCAGCGGCTCCAGGGTGAGGACACCTGATGCCTTGCTGACCAGGTAGCTGGTGTGGCTAGACGCACGGAAATAGTGTATCATCATGACGCATGTGTTTTGATGCAACCAAGGGAACATGATGCCATGCCCTCGCTGCAAATCCGTGATATGCCCAATGATCTGTACCAGGCCCTCACCTTCCGAGCCCGCCAGGAACACCGCAGCCTGGTCCAACAGGCAGTGGTCGAGCTGCGGCGCATTCCGGCACTGACCGCCGGTGAGCGTCGCAAGGCGGTGATCGCCCGCATTCGCGCCACCTTGCAGCAACCCGACGAGTCTCTGAGCCCTGCGCCCGAGACGCTGGTGCGCGAGGACCGGGAGCGTTAGTACCCCGTTTTGCCTTATTTTTCGGGTAGTGGTTAAGGTTTAAATGGGAACATCGCCAATAGCAGTGGGTTGGGCACGCCACAAGCTGCACTCCCCCTCCCGGCGGGAGCGGGGGCGAAGCGGCCAGGGCCGTAGGATGCGGTGAGCGCGGTAGGTCTTACAGGATGGCACCACGAGGAGGCGCGAACCGCATCGATGGATACCCGCAGCGAACCGCATCAACCCACGTAATAGCAAGTCCTCTTTCAAGCTCGCGCAACAACGCAGCTGGCTGCTTCTCGCCGCGCCTGAAGGGAGCCCCCCAAACGCACCAAGGCGGCGTTACAGCGTTTGGCAATAGAGCGAGCTATTCCCTGCGCGCTGTGCCTAGCCGTGGCGCGTTTGGAGGGGCTCTGAGAGTGGAAAATAAGGCGAAACGGGGTACTGGAGGATGCGTTTAGTGCTGGATGCCTCCGCCGCGGTGCGACTGGTAATGCGCGCCGAGGCCGCGGACAAGTTGCTTGAGCCCGTCTCGGCAGCGACGGTGGTGATCGCACCGAGCCTCTATGCGAGCGAGGTAGCCAACGCCTTGTGGAAGTATGTGAAGGCCGGCAGCCTGGAGGCGGAGACAGCACTCGGGCGGTACGAAGAGGCCATCAACCTGATCGATGACTTCACCCCCGATCGGGAGCTTGCAACAGAGGCCCTCACGGAAGCGGTACGATATCGGCACCCCGTCTACGATCTGCTCTACGCCGTCCTGGCCAGACGCACCGGGGGCGCCCTCCTCTCCATGGACCAGCGCTTAAAGACGCTCCTCGATCGGATGGGGATCGACACCATCAGTACAGCCATACCCAAGTATCGATAACATGGAAATCGTTTTTTTGCCGCAATAAACGCCAAGCAGTCGTAATCGGCTCACCATTATCGACGGTTCTTGATCCATTTGCGTTCGTTTGCGGCTAAGAAGCCGTTTGGTTAAAACGGATCCCAGCGCCTAACCTCGGGTTGCGTTAAGAGGCTGTCTAAAAACTAATACATTGGTAGTGGTAAATTTTTAAATGGCAGCGTGGAGCGGTTCATCGACCACTCCCGGTTTCTTTTTGAATCCCCTCACCCCGGCCCTCTCCCGGCGGGAGAGAGGCGAAGCTCGTAGGTTGGGCAAAGCCGCCAGGGCAATGCCATTAAGTTAGCTGCCGGCCGCTGGTCGTGGTAGGTCGGGTCAGGCGCGTGCTTCGGTGTTCGGTTGGGTCACAGGATTGGAGCGCGCCGTAACCCGACAGACGATGATGGGAGCCAGCCTGGGATGTCGGGTTACGGCGCGTTTAGCCTCGGTTGTCCACGCCCGCGTCGCAAGGTGCGCCTAACCCGACCTACAAAACTTAACTTAATGGCATTGGCCGCCAGGGACGGTGGCGTGCCCAACAAATCATTTAAATATTAACCACCACCCGCCCAATAATTCAGGATTGCTCTAACCGATGAAGACACCTGACGCCTTGCGCCACAAGCTCCGGGACCAATGGCACAACGGCGGCATCCGCCGCCGACGGCTGCTGGGGCAGGATCAGTGGCCCTTGATCCTAGCCATCGGCAAACCGGCGCCGGCCCTCATGGCCGGTGACATCGCCGCGGTGCGGACCCATATCGAACGCTGGCGTCGGATGAAGATAGGCGAGGTGCGTTGGGAGGCGGTGAGCTACCGAAGTCTGGCCGCTGCCGTCGAGCTCCCGATCAGCTGGGTGCTGCACTCGGCGAAGCAGTGGGTCGAGGCCATGGCCGATGCCGACATTCGTCAGGAATATCGCCTCCTGTCCGGTGTCATCGCCGCGGTCAATCCCCAGTTTCATCCCCTCATCGTCCAGCAGCGTCAGCAGGTCCTGGCACAGGGGGCGGAGGAGACTATCCGGGTCTGCGCCGTGGCCGACCGACTGACGCCGGGCTGCGCCGACGGGCGCCCGCTACGGGCCTTGTCGATCGCCGACTGCGACAGCAAATTCTTAGAACGCAATCGCCCCCTCCTGACCCGGCTGCTGGAACTGCGCTTCGGCCCCGCCGTCGCTCAACAGGGGCTGGAAGGTTTTCTCGGGGCGCTCGACGAGAGCGAGCACTGGCTGCTGGTTGCACCCCTGGAGCCGGGCCTGTTGCCGTTCGAGCAGCTGCGACTACGCAGCAGCGAGCTGCGCCGCTCCGCCCTGCCCGGTAGCCATCTGATGGCGGTCGAGAACGAGCGTTCCCTCTACCAGCTACCGCCGCTGCCGGGAACCGTCGCCGTCCTGGGCGCCGGGCTGAACCTGAGCTGGCTGCAGGCCCCCTGGCTGGATGATCGGACCTTGGCGTACTGGGGCGATCTCGATACCTGGGGCCTGAGCATGCTGGCGATGGCCCGCCTGCAGTGGCCGCATCTTATGGCCCTGATGATGGATGCGGCCACCTTCTCGGCGCTCGCGCCGCGGCATGCCGTCATCGAACCGGTCAAGGCAGACCCCCGGCCGCCTGCCGGACTCGACGCCCAGGAGCAGGCCCTGTATCGAGACCTCTACGACCGGGAGAAGGGTCGCCTGGAACAGGAATTCGTGCCGATCGAGCTGGTGCATCGGGTGGTGAACCGTTGGCGTTTCGGTTCTTTTTGAGCCGCAAAGGGTAGGCTGGGCTGTGCCCACTGATGATTTCCCGGTTTCAACGAAGTGGATTTTCCTATAGGAAAAATACGTTTTGGTCCATTAACCTTGATTTGCGACCATTTGCGGCCAAATTTTCCGTGGCGTTCCTGCCAGCTCAATGGTATCGGTAGTTGAAGGCATCTGTACTAGAGCTGAGTCATTGTCATGGACCCGCGCTACTATCAGCTGGCGGTGCAGATCGCCCTGTTGCTGTTCGGCATCCTGCAGCTACAGTTCGAGCTCTCGCCGGCGCGTATCCTTGCGGTGGTGGCCCTCGCCGGGCTGCTGCAGCTCCTTTTCACCCGCCGCTATCACCTGCCGGCCAATCTCCCCAGTGCGGCTAACAGCGCCCTGTCGATCCTGTTGCTGCTGCGCTCGAACGCGCTCGGCTGGCTGCTGCTTGCCGTTCTGATTGCGATTGCGAGCAAGTTTCTGGTGACGGTTCGCCGCCGCCATCTGTTCAACCCCTCGGCCCTCGGCATCGTGGTGGTGATCCTGATCGGCGACGCGGCCTGGGTCACACCAGGTCAGTGGGGCCGGGATAGCTGGCTGCTGTTGCTGACGGCAGGTGGCGGCCTGATCCTACTGATCGGCCCGACCCGCATGGCCACGACCCTCGCCTTCGGCGTCGTCTATGCGCTCGCGCTCTTCGGGTACGCCGCCTGGCTCGGCGACCCCTGGCAGATCCCCCTGCACCAGCTGCAGAACGGCGCCTTGCTGATCTTTGCCTTTTTCATGCTGTCGGATCCCAAGACCACGCCCGCGTCGCTGGCCGGTTGCCTCCTCTATGGCACCTGGGTTGCGCTACTCGGCTGGGCGCTGCAATATCTGTTTTTCATCCCCAACGCCTTTCTCTATGCCTTGATTCTTGCTTCGCCACTGACCTTATTAATCAACCAGTACCTGCCGGGGCGGGCCTTCGTCTGGCCCGGCACCGGGAGTCATTCATGAACATAAAACCCATCCATTGGCTACTGCTGTGCCTCTTGACGGCACCGAACCTGGCCTCCGCTTTCTGCGGCTTCTATGTCGCCAAGGCGGACACCAAGCTCTTCAACCGCGCATCCCAGGTGGTGATGGTGCGTGATGGTGACAAGAACGTCGTCACCATGGCGAGCGATTTCCAAGGCGATGTCGATGAATTCGCGATGGTGGTGCCGGTGCCCAAGGTGCTGCAGGAAAAGCAGATCCATGTCACGGAGAAGGCGATCCTGGAGCATCTGGACGCCTATTCGGCGCCCCGGTTGGTGGAATATTTCGACGAGGACCCTTGCCGGCGCTACGAGATGGCCGCACCCGCCGCAATGGCCGCCGCCCCGATGGCGAAGCGTGCCGTTGCCCGCCGGCGCGCCAAGAGTCTCGGCGTCACCATCGAGGCCGAATACCAGGTCGGCGAATACGACATCCTGATCCTGTCGGCCAAGGAGAGCGACGGCCTCGTCACCTGGCTCACGGAAAATGGCTACAAGCTGCCCCGGGGTGCGCGGCCGGTGGTCGGCAGCTATCTGAAGCAAGGCATGAAATTCTTCGTAGCCAAGATCAATCTGGAGAGCTACCGCAAGGGGAAATACGGCTATCTGAGACCACTGCAGATCGCCTACAGCCATCGCAAATTCATGTTGCCGATCCGGCTCGGCACCGTCAATGCCAAAGGTCCCCAGGAGTTATTCATCTATGCCTTGACCCGCAAGGGACGGGTGGAGACAACCAACTACCGCACCGTCAAGCTACCGGCGAACATCGACATCCCCGTCTACATCAAGGAAGAGGATAAATTCGCCGATTTCTACCGCGACCTGTTCCGCACCCAGGTCACCAAGGAAGGCGGCCGCGCGGTCTTTCTCGAATACGCCTGGGACATGAACTGGTGCGATCCCTGTGCCGCCGATCCCCTGAGCAACAAAGAATTACGGGAGCTGGGCGTCTTCTGGCTCGACGACCGCCGCCCGGCTCCGAGGTCTCGACCGGCCCCGCGCATCGCGCCGCCGGCACCGGGGGCGAAGGATGTCTATATCACCCGCCTCCACCTGCGCTATGACCGCGCCCATTTCCCGGAGGATCTCAAGTTTCAGGTGACCGGCAACCGTGAGAATTTTCAGGGGCGCTATGTGATCCGCCACCCCTGGCAGGGCGATGCCAATTGTGAGGCGGCCAAGCGCTATCTCAACGAGACACTGCCGAGGCGTCTGGAACAAGAGGCCGACAATCTCGCCCGCCTGACCGGCTGGGATATCAAGGATATCCGCGCCCGGATCAAGCTGCCGCGGCGGTCTCCAACCAACGCTGGGTCCAAGGGTGACAAGGGCGCCTGGTGGGAAGACATCTGGGAGCACTGAGGGAGCCGCTCATTGCGCTGCCCCTGGGCGCGGTATTCGTCGAGCGGACTCGTAGGGTAGGCTGTGCCCACCAATACCGCGCCTATCCGGTGGGCACAGCCCACCCTACGCCTCCTACCCTTCTTTTGGCTCGTTCCCACGCTCCAGCGTGGGAACGCCGTTGTGGCCGCTCCAGCGGCCAATGCCTCATGACGCTGGAGCGTCAAGATCCCTCCTCCGTCGGGACAGGCTTGCTCCCACGCTGGAGCGTGGGAGCCAGAGACGGGCTTGGCTTGGCTGGAAGCGAGTCGGATCGGTTGGGCCAAGGGCGTAGGATGCGGTGAGCGTGGGAAATCTTCCAGGATGGCACTGTCAGGTGGCGCGAACCGCATCGATGATGCGGTGAGTGGCTGAAGGCGGGATGCGCTGCGCTTTCCCGCCCTACAAGGTTGGTGCACACCCTCCCCGCGCGAACCGCATCAACGAATGGCCCGTGCCCAACACCGATCGCCGACGGGAGACGGAATCTGCGGTCCCTGCCCACACCCAGGCTATCCACGAACTGAAACCCCTACTCAAACCGCCTTTGCTACCAACGCTTCCGAAACCGGAGCAACCAATGAAATTCGACACCTTTCTCTCCTACAACAGCAAGGACAAATCAACCGTCCGGGACCTTCGCGAGCAGCTGACCAGGCGCGGAATCACCACTTGGTTCGACGAGAAGCAATTACCGCCCGGCCAGCTATTCCAGAAAGCCCTGGAGCAGGGACTCGAGCAAGCAGCCAGCACATTGATTTGCATCGGACCCAGCGGGATCGGAAATTGGCAGGCGCACGAGATACGGGTCGCCTTGAACCGTGCCGTTACAGCAGGCGTGCCGGTGATTCCGGTGCTGCTGCCGGGTGCCCCGCGAGAACCGGAGCTTCCGGCCTTCTTGGCCGAGTATCATGGGGTGGATCTGCGCGAAGGCATCGATGAGACCGGCATCGATCAGCTCATCTCCGGCATCACAAGAAAGCACCCCGAGGGCGCGGCAGACCCCGCCCGACCCGATCCCGAGCTGCCGCGCCCGGTCGAGTCCGCCTTGCCCACGGTCGGCGGGGCCGTGGCGCCCGGCTCCCCCCTCTACATCGAACGCAAACCCGACGCCACGGCACACCGACTGATCGCCCAACCCGACGGCGTTACCCTGACCATCAGGGGCCCGCGCCAGATCGGCAAGAGCTCCCTGCTCCAGAGGCTGGTCGCAACGGCAACGACCGCAGGCAAACAGGTCGCCTACATCAATGTCCAATCGGACTTCGACGCGGCGAACTTCGAGGACGCCGAAGGCTTCTACCGCCGATTCTTCGCACTGGTCGCACTGCTGCTAGACCTGGAAGACCGGACCAACGACCCTCAGGCCTGGAGTCCAAAACTCAGTAACAACGGTAATGGCAACCGTTATCTGCGCAAGCACATCCTAGCCCCCCTGGATGGACCCTTGGTGCTGGCCATGGATGAGGTCGACCGCATCAGCGCCGCGTCATTCGCCACCGACTTCTTCGGCATGCTGCGCGGTTGGCACAACGACCGTGGCATGAAACCGGAGCTCAAACACCTCGACCTGGTGCTGGTGATCTCCACCGAGCCCAACGCCCTGATCGCCAGCGCCCACCAATCGCCGTTCAATGTCGCCACGCCCATCGAGCTGGACGACTTCGATCTCGCCCAGCTACAACGACTCAATTCCCTGCACGCCGATTGTCTTGCTGCGGCCGAATTGGAACGCCTCCAGAATCTACTCAACGGCCATCCCTATCTGACCCGGAGCGCCCTCTACCACATCGCCACCGGCCGGCATAGCGTCGAAGACCTGTTTGCAAACGCCTTGCTCGCCGGCCCTACCGGCCCCTTTGCGGATCACCTCAGCCGCTATCAGCGGTATCTCGCCCAGGATCCGGTCCTGAGCACGGCCATGGCCACCGTCATCAAAGACCGGGCCCGCCCGCAAGACCCCGCAGGCCACCGGCGGCTGCTGTGGCTCGGCCTGATCCGGGAGACCGCCGAGGGTGCCGAGCCCCGCAACCGGCTCTACGAAGACTTCTTCGCGCGGTAGTGGTTAATGTTTAAGTGTAATATGGCCGACAGCACTAGCCGTTGCGCCCCCTCTCTCGTTCTCCGGTTCCCGCGCAGCGCATGGGAACGAGAAAATGTCGGCGGTCCCGGAGGCCGACAATATGTCGGCGATCCCAGGGGCCGACAGAATGTCGGCGGTCCCAGGGGCCGACAAAGTATCGGCGGTTGCGGGGACGCTGGGACCGCCGTCTTTCAGACGGCTTACGCACCCAATGACCAGCTGTCGGCAACGGTCAGAGCAGACGCCTTCCGGGCCGCACCGGATAACGCCGGACCGCCGGCAGGTTCGGTTCCCGTGTATACGCAAGGGTGGACACCAGCCTGATGCTCTCCGCGGCGCCCGGAAGCTTCACTTCCCCGCGCACTAGGAACGAAACGTCGGGCGTCACCTTTGACGCACTCTCAAGGGGAGGGGCTTTTGGCTCGTTCCCACGCTCCAGCGTGGGAATGCCGTTGTGGCCGCTCCAGCGGCCAAGGTTTCATGACGCTGGAGCGTCAAGATCCCTCCTCCGTCGGGACAAGTTTGCTCCCACGCTGGAGCGTGGGAGCCAGAGGCCGATTTGTGGGGATACTTCAGGGTAGTGGCCCCTTGTTCCTCCGAGAGAGGGAGAGGGGACAGCAAAGAAACGGGGAGTGGTTGATGAGCCTCTCTCCTTTACCACTTATTGATTTATCACTACCCTTCGCCCGGCGCCTGCAATGACACAGCTCACCTACACCGTCGGCGGCAATGTCGACAGCACCACCAGCCTCTACGTCGAGCGCAGCGCCGACGAGGAGCTGCTGCGGCTCTGCCGCGAGGGTCAGTTTGCCTTCATGCTGACCTCCCGGCAGATGGGCAAATCCAGCATGATGGATTACACCGCCCGCCGGCTGGAGGCAGAGGGCGTGCGCACGGTGCGCATCAGCCTGGAGAGGATCGGCACCCAAGGCGTCACCCCGGAGCAGTGGTATCTGGGACTGGCCGTCGAGATCCAAGACCAGCTCGGGCTCGCGACCGACGCCCTGGACTATTGGGAGGAGCAGGCGCATCTGAGCCTGACCCAACGCCTCTCCAACTACCTGGAGCGGATCGTCCTGGCCGAGACCGAAGGCCGGATCGTGATCTTTATCGACGAGATCGATACCACCCTTAGCCTCGACTTCTCCTGCGACGACTTCTTCGCCGCCATCCGCATGCTCTACAACCTGCGCGGCCAGCGGCCCCAGCTCAGACGTCTGGGGTTCGTGCTGATCGGGGTCGCGACCCCCAACGACCTGATCGCCGACGAAAAAAGGACGCCGTTCAACATCGGCCAACGGGTGGAGCTCGGCGATTTCAGTCGCCAAGAGGCCACAACCCTGGAGGCCGGGCTCGGTGCCGACGCTGGCCGCCTGATGGACCGGATCCTGCACTGGACCGACGGTCACCCCTTCCTCACCCTGCGCCTTTGTGACTCGCTCGCGGATCACCAGCCGGACCACACCGCAGATACGGAACCCAGGGAGCGGGTCGACACAGCCGTCGCTGATCTATTCTTCGACCAACAGGCGGGCCAGGATCTGAATCTGGAGTTCGTCAAGGACATGCTGACCCGCCGCTTGCCCGGCGGCGTACCGCCCGAGGAGATACTGCTCACCTATCAGCGCGTACTCCAAGACCGCGCGCCCGAGCCGGACGAGGCCCGCAGCCCGATCAAGAACCACCTCAAGCTCAGCGGTGTGGTCAAGCGTGACGGCCCCAACCTGAGGGTACGCAACCGCATCTACCATAAAACCTTCGATGACCCCTGGATCAAGCAACGGCTGCCGGTCAAGGCCCTCTGGCAGCAGATCTGGCGCCGCTTGACCACCACCCTGGCGCCGGTGGCCGTGGTCGCTTCCCTGTTGTTCCTGGTACTGGCAATGGCTACCGGCTGGCTGGCATGGGACGCGACCACCGCAAAGAAAGAAGCAGACCAACAGCGCGCCCTTGCGGAAGCGGCGGAGCAGGAGGCGAAACAGGCACAACGGGAGGCGGTCGAGGCCCGCGGCCGCCCGCATCGACTCTATGAGTACCAGCGGCCTGCTGGCGGCCTATTCCCCGAGCCCTTATGCAGGCGATGTGCGTCGTGCTGCGCTTCTGGTGCGCCAAGCGGAAACCATGGCCGGCGAGACAGGGCTCCCGAAAGGACGTGAGTACGACATCCGCCTAAGCGCCTTGAGCAACCTCCTGCGCGCCAATCAGCTAATCGGCCACCTGCGTGCGACCTGGCAGGGCCATAGTGGCACTGTTACAAGCGTCGATTTCAGTCCCGATGGCCGCCGGGTGGTCTCCGGCAGTTGGGACAACAGCCTGCGCCTGTGGGACGCCGAGACCGGCCGGCCCATCGGCAAACCCTGGCGGGGGCACAGTAGTGGTGTTACAAGCGTCGCTTTCAGTCCGGACGGCCGCCGGGTGGTCTCCGGTAGTTTGGACAACAGCCTGCGCCTGTGGGACGCCGCCACCGGCCACCCCATCGGCGAGCCCTGGCAGGGGCACAGCGCCGATGTTTGGAGCGTCGATTTCAGTCCCGACGGCCGCCGGGTGGTCTCCGGCAGTTCGGACCACAGCCTGCGCCTGTGGAACACCGCCACTGGCGAGCCCATCGGCAAGCCCTGGCAAGGGCACAGCGCCGATGTTTGGAGCGTCGCTTTCAGCCCGGACGGCCGCCGGGTGATCTCCGGTAGTAGGGACAAGAGCCTACGCCTGTGGGACGCTGCGACCGGCCGCCCCATCGGCGAACCCTGGCAGGGGCACAGCGGCCGGGTTTCCAGTGTCGATTTCAGTCCCGACGGCCGCCGGGTGGTCTCCGGCAGTGAGGACCACAGCCTGCGCCTGTGGAACACCGAGACCGGCCGCCCCATCGGTAAGCCCTGGCAGGGGCACAGCGCCGATGTTTGGAGCGTCGATTTCAGTCCCGACGGCCGCCGGGTGGTCTCTGGCAGCTCGGACAAGAGCCTGCGCCTGTGGGACGCCGAGACGGGCCAGCCCATCGGCGAGGCTTGGGGAGCTGGGGGGCAGGGGCACAGCGACAAGGTTTGGAGCGTCGCTTTCAGCCCGGACGGCCGCCGGGTGGTCTCCGGCAGTTCGGACAAGAGCCTGCACCTGTGGGATACCCAGACCGGCCGGCCCATGGGCGCGCCAGGGCAGGGCCACAGCGCCTCGGTTTGGAGCGTCGCTTTCAGTCCCGATGGCCGCCGGGTGGTCTCCGGCAGTGAGGACAAGAGCCTGCGCCTGTGGGACGCCGCGACCGGCCGCCCCCTCGGCGAGGCTTGGGGAGCTAGTGGGCAAGGCCACAGCGCCTCGGTCTCCAGCGTTGCCTTCAGCCCCGACAGCCGCCGGGTGGTCTCCGGCAGTCGCGATAGCAGCCTGCGCCTGTGGGACGCCGCGACCGGCCGCCCCCTCGGCGCGCCCTGGCAGGGCCACAACGTCTCGGTCTCCAGCGTTGCCTTCAGCCCTGATGGCCGTCGGCTGGTCTCCGGCAGTGGGGATAAGAGCCTGCGCCTGTGGGACGCCCAGACCGGCCGCCCCATCGGCAAACCCTGGCAGGGCCACAGCGCCTCGGTCTCCAGCGTTGCCTTCAGATCCGACGGCCGCCGGGTGGTCTCCGGTAGTCGGGACAAGAGCCTGCGCCTGTGGGACGCTGCGACCGGCCGCCCCCTCGGCGAGGCTTGGGGAGCTAGTGGGCAAGGCCACAGCGCCGCGGTTTGGAGCGTCGCTTTCAGATCGGACGGCCGGCGGGTGGTCTCCGGCAGTGAGGACAAGAGCCTGCGCCTGTGGGACGCCGTGACCGGCCGCCCCCTCGGTAAGCCCTGGCAGGGCCACAGCGCCGCGGTTTTGAGCGTTGCCTTCAGCCCGGACGGCCAGCGGGTGGTCTCCGGCAGTTCGGACAACAGCCTGCGCCTGTGGGACGCCGAGACCGGCCGGCCCCTCGGCGAGCCCTGGCAGGGGCACAGCGCCGCGGTTTGGAGCGTCGCTTTCAGCCCGGACGGCCGCCGGGTGGTCTCCGGCAGTGGTGACGACCCGGATAACCGCTGGGACTCCATGCTGTTGCTCTGGGAAATGCACGAGGACGCCTGGAGGCAGCGTGCCTGTGCCATTGCGGGCCGTAACCTGAGCCTGGCCGAGTGGAACCGCTACCTGCCCCGAGACCTCGGCTACCAGAAGACCTGCGACCAGTACCCGGTCCATGCCAGCGTCATCCGCGACCGGCTCGACGAGGCAGCGACCGACTGGGTGGAAGGAGATGAACGCTAGGCCGAGGAGTCCCTTGCCAAGGCCCTCGATTGGATTGAGGAGATGCCGGCCATGCACGACCGTATCGCCCTGCTCCGGTCCCAGCTCGAGGGCTTGCCGGACGACCACCCCATCCGCCCGACCCTGGACCGACAGATCGAGCGCTGGATGGAGCAGTTACCCGAGGCCAACCGTAGCTATTGGCGTCGGCGCATGAGTCCTCAGGACCGTAGGCTGGGGTGAGGAACGAAACCCAGCTTCTTTCGGCATATGAAGACGGGAATGCTGGGGTTCGCAAGCTCACCCCAGCCTACGGGCTGTCTATAAAAGGGCCGTTCTCTCGTTCCCACGCTCCAGCGTGGGAACGCCGTTGTGGCCGCTCCAGCGGCCGAGATCCTTCGCCCCACTCGGGACCAGATTTCATGACGCTGGAGCGTCTAGGATGTGCTCCCACGCTGGAGCGTGGGAGCCAGAGACAGCCGCGGTGCGGAATGACCGAAACCTTGAGCATGGACGCTTGCTTTGCCCATCCTACCGCGCTCACCGCATCCTACGCTCGGTAGTGAAACCGACAGGACAACACGCGGATTTCGCTGTCGGTGACCTCATAAACGAGACGATGCCTCAGGTCGATGCGGCGCGACCAGCACCCGGCAAGGTCGAATTTCAAGGCCTCCGGTTTGCCCTTGCCTGCGAATGGGTTGCGTAGGGTTTCCTCCAGCAGCCGCAGAACCTTCCGGGCGACGCGCTTGTCGGTTCGCGTCCACCATTGCAGGTCTTCCAGGGCTTGGGGGTCCAGGATCAGCTGCCTCACAGACCAAGCCGCGCTTTCGCATCCTCCCAGGGTATCCCGTCCTCCCGACTCCTGCGCCGGGCTGCCAGGAGTCGCTCTGCATTGACCGGGTTTCCGAGTAGGTAAAGGGTTTCCTGGAGCCCGGTGTAATCGGACTCTGCCATCAGGACCGCCCCTGCGCCGTTGCGACGCTGGATATGCAAGGGGGCATGATCCTCGTTGACCTGGTCCATCAGGTGTTTCAGGCGGTCCCGTGCCTCCGTATAGCTAAAGGATTTCATGTTGCGATTGCTCAGTAGTGACAGGTTTTCTGTCAGAATAGCCTTGCGCCGAAAATCTGTCAAGGCGTAAAGCCTGTCTACCCGACACTACCGACACCTGGTACAGCAGTGCCGAAGTTTCGTGGTTTTCGCGGTTATCACCCGCCGTCCATCGATGCGGTTCGCGCCTCCTCGTAGTGCCATCCTGAAAGACCTACCGCGCTCACCGCATCCTATGCGGCTCGAACCTGTTCGATCACCGCATCCTGGTCGGATTCGGTCAGCCAGGGCGACATGGGGAGGCTGAGCACCCGCCTGGCGGCCGCGGTCGCGTTCGGCACCTGAGCGTTCGGGTCCTTGAGGGCCGGCTGGCTCGGCAGTGGGACCGGATAGTGCACGGCGGTGGGAATACCCACCTCCCTCAGCCTCTCGGCCAGCCTGTCACGGGCCTGGACCCGGATCGTGTACTGGGCGTAGACGCTCCTGTTATAGGGTTCCACGTAAGGGACCTGAACGCTGTCGGCGAGGCGCTCCGTATAGCGCCTTCCGATCCGTTCACGCGCCTCGACTTCCTGCGGAAACACCTCTAATTTTGCGAGCAACACCGCCGCCTGTAGCGTGTCCAGCCGCCCGTTGATGCCGATCAGGGGGTGATGATAGCGGCGGTCTTGTCCGTGCACCGAGAGCCGACGAATCCTGACGGCAAGGGCCTCGTCGTCCGTGAAACAGGCCCCCCCATCGCCATAGCAGCCCAACGGCTTGGAGGGGAAAAAGCTCGTGCACCCGATGGTGGATAGGGCACAGGAGCGCCGGCCCCGATAGGTGGCGCCGAAGCTCTGGGCGGCGTCCTCGATCACCGGTAGCCCATGGCGTCGGGCGACGGCGTTGATCGCATCCATCTCGGCGCATTGGCCATACAGACTGACCGGCACGATGGAGCGAGTGCGCGGCGTGATGGCCGCCTCGATCAGGTCCGGGGCGATGTTGTAGGTGCGCGGATCGATGTCGACGAAGACCGGCCGCGCGCCGAGCAGGGCGATCGCCTCGCCGGTGGCGATGAAGGTGAAGGGTGTGGTGATGACTTCATCTCCCGATCCGATGCCCAAGGCCATCATGGACACCAGCAGGGCATCGGTTCCGCTGGAGATCCCGATGCAATACCTGACGCCGACGTACTCGGCCAGCCGCGCCTCGAGCTCCGCGACCTCGGGGCCCAGGATGTAGCGCCCGTGGTCCAATACCCGCCGGATGCGGGTATCGATCTGTTCCTTGAGCTGGCGATACTGGGCCTGAAGGTCGATGAACTGCATGGATTTCCTCGTGGTCTTGGGGTTTTCCCGGCCGCGGATGCGGACCACCCGCGCCGGATAACGACAGACCTTATCAGAGCGCGAGCTGGATCCGAACGGCGTTCTCGACAGCACGCAGGTGCGTCGCCGATAGGGTACCGAGCTGCTCGATCAGACGCGATTTGTCCGCGGTGGTCAGCTGATCCGCCATCGCCTTGCTCTCGGCCTCCCTGATGCGGACCCTGGCCTCGCTGGGATAGAGCCTGGAGGTATTACTGCTCAGCGGGACCACCTGCACCCGGTTCAGAAAGCGGTTGGCGGAGTCGTTGCTGAGGATAACGGCGGGGCGGCGTTTTCTGATCTCGCCGCCGACTGAGGGGCCGAAGTCGACCCACCAGACCTCACCGCGACGCATTCGCTACGTCTCCGATCAGGGCTTGGCTCCACTCGGTCGCTGCCTGCTCGCGTTCGGTATCGCTCGCCATCTCACGATAGGCGGCGTCCAGCTCGGTCTCCGGTGCCAGCTCCTGTGCGTGTCGGAGTACGACCTCGGCGAAGTCATCCGGAACCCGAAACCAGAAAGGGTGTCCCCGGCTCTGCGGACTGCCCAAGGGCTGATCCGCGGCGTTGCCGTTCCAGCGGATGCCGACGCCGGGCTCTCCGTCCCAGTCGAGCCGGGCGACGGCACAGTCGTTCGGGCCGCCGTCGTAGATCACCTGCACGTTGGAGATGTGGCGCTTCGGACCAATGACGGTCCTCGGGTCGCGGTAGTCGATCATGACGTTGCTCCTCGCGTTTGATCGGGACGCAGGAAAGATCAGACATATCCCGTATACATATAGACATATGGTGTCATATTATATGACATTATATATTGTCATATGATATCTATTCGACATGTATGTTCATACATGAGATCATATCGAGCCCGTAGGGCGGGTCAGGCGCGTGCACCAGGCGCCGCGATTGCCGCGGCGGTGGGCGCGCCGTCACCCGCCGGATGGCAGCCCGCAGGTCGGGGCAGGCCAGGGATGATCGCTATCCGACGGAGATGGCTGGCATACGGCGGATGGCGCAAGCTTATCCGCCCTGCGCCGGCTCCGCGGGCACCTTGATCTCCGGGCCGAGCATGATCGCGATGGGGCGAGTCTGGGGGTTGGCGTCGAGGGCGATCTTAAGGGCCATCGTCAGCGGCACCGACAGGAACATGCCCACCGGGCCCAGAACCCAGCCCCAGAAGACCAAAGAGACAAAGACCACAAGGGTGGAGAGACCCAGGCCCTGTCCCATGAATCTGGGCTCGATCATAGTGCCGACGACGGCGTTGACCACCAGGTATCCGAGGGCGATCCAGAGCGCCGACTGGACATCGAGCTGTACCAGGGCCAGCAGGACTGCGGGGATCGCTGCGATGATGGAACCGATGGTCGGCACATAGTTGAACAGAAAGGCCACCAAGGCCCAGAGCGGCGCGAAGTCGAGCTCGAGGTACCAGAGCCAACCCCAGATCAAGCCCCCGGTGAGCAGGCTCATGAGGGTCTTGAGGACCATGTAGCGGTTGATGTTGTCGAGCACGCTCCGCAGCCGCGCGAGGGAGGAATCCGGTGCCCGGAGCCCTGCCTTCAACTTGGCCGGGAGGTTGGATGCCTCGAGCAGGATGAAGATCACGGTCAATACGATCAGGAAGGCATTGGTCAGCATGTCACCCAGACCACCGAGCAATACCCCGGCCATTTCCATGGCCTTGCCGGTATCCAAATAGTCGGTAAGGGCCGCGTACGGCACCTGGATCCCCACGTCTTTTAACCAGGTGACCAGCTCCTGGGTCAATTCCTTGAGCCTCATCTGGTATTCAGGCAGCTGGGCCATGAAGGCGTTGAGAGACCCGGAGACTAGGACGACGATGAGACCACCGATGGCGATCATGACCGCGCTCGCCGCCAGCAGCGCCAGCCAGGCGGGCGTCCCGCGGTGTACGAAATAGAACATGGTCGGGGCGGCAATGACGGCGATGAAGCCGGCGAGTAGAAAGGGGGTAATCAGCGAGGCGGCCGCATGCAGGCCCGCGACCACCAGCACGAAGGCACCGCTGACCAACAGAAACCGCGCCGCGGGGTTGAATTCGACCTCGGTTGTCATTGCCCTTACCTCACTCGAACGACGGAATCCCGGACTCCAGCCACCAGCCACCGCTAGCCTTGTCGTAGCGCCACAGCTGACGATCCAACACAGCGCGTAGCCGTTGCACGTCCTCGTGGACGTACTCGATGCGGACTAGCTGCTCCGCACTTTCCTCGTCATGCATACGCGGAGGCTCCAACACCTCATAGCCGATGATCCGTAGGTTATCGATGTGCTGCGGGATCTTCCGACGTCGGTCAGGGTGGACATAACCGTAGACGGTCTGAAAATAGCCCCACCGCATGGCCTCTCCGTAGGTGGCGAGGGTTGCCCCCAGGGCCTTGGCCAGATCGTCTTTTTCGGTGGCGCCGGCGCAACCGCCGAGGGTGAGCAGGGCAGCCGAAAAGAACGCGGATAAGGTTCCGTTGTGGTTCAAACCTGGTCCCGCAGCTGGTTGTTCAATCGACCCGCTTACCTTCGGTGACCTGCTCGAAATCGAGCCGTCCGTCGCGCAACGCCACTTCGACTGTGTCGCCGGGCCCGAACTTGCCTGCCAGGATCGCTTGAGCCAGCGGGTTCTCCAGCTGGGCGCGGATGGCGCGCTTAAGGGGCCGCGCCCCATAGACGGGGTCGAAACCCGCCTCGCCCAGATGGTCCAGGGCGGCGTCGCTGATCAGGAGCCGCAGCTCGCGTTCTTCCAGGCGCTCCCGCAGATAGCGGATCTGGATACGGGCGATGGCCCGGATCTGCTCCCGCTGCAGGGGATGAAAGACCACGATCTCGTCGAGGCGGTTGATGAACTCGGGCCGGAAGGCCACCCGGACCACTTCCATGATCGCGTCCTTCATCTCGGCGTAGTGTTCTTCTCCCGCCTTCTGCCGGATGATATCCGAGCCCAGATTGGAGGTGATGACGATCACTGTGTTCCGAAAGTCCACGGTGTGACCCTGGCCGTCGGTCAGGCGCCCGTCGTCCAGCACCTGGAGTAATACATTGAACACGTCCGGATGGGCCTTTTCCACCTCGTCCAGCAGGATGACGCTGTAGGGCCGGCGGCGGACGGCCTCGGTGAGATAGCCGCCTTCCTCGTAGCCCACATAGCCCGGCGGGGCGCCGATGAGCCGGGCTACCGAATGTTTCTCCATGAACTCGGACATGTCGATGCGTACCATGGCCGCTTCGGTGTCGAACATGAACTCGGCCAGGGCCTTGCACAGCTCGGTCTTGCCCACCCCGGTGGGCCCCAGGAACAGGAAGGAGCCCAGGGGCCGGGCCGGGTCCGAGAGGCCGGCCCGGGAGCGGCGGATGGCATCGCTCACCGCGCGTACCGCCTCGTCCTGGCCGACCACGCGCTCGCCGATCGCCTGCTCCATACGCAGCAGCTTGTCGCGCTCCCCTTCCAGCATCCGGGAGACGGGGATGCCGGTCCACTTAGAGACGATCTCGGCGATCTCCTCGGCGGTTACCTTGTTACGCAGCAGCTTCTTTTCCGCGTGTTCGGCCTCAGCGGCGGTCTCGAGTCGCTTCTGCAGCTCCGGGACCCGCCCGTACTGGATCTCCGACATGCGTGCCAGGTCGCCGGCTCGACGCGCGGCCTCCAGCTCCAGCCGCGCCCGGTCGAGTGCTTCCTTGATGTGAGCGGTCCCTTGGACCGAGGCCTTCTCCGATTTCCAGATCTCGTCCAGATCCGAGAACTCGCGCTCCAGGCGTCCGATCTGGTCCTCCAGGTCAGCGCGCCGTTTCCGGGAGGCCTCGTCGGACTCCTTCTTCAGGGCCTCGCGCTCGATCTTGAGCTGGATGAGCCGGCGGTCCAGCTTGTCCATCTCCTCGGGCATGGAGTCGATCTCCATACGAATGTGGGAGGCGGCCTCGTCGACCAGATCAATAGCCTTGTCCGGGAGCTGGCGATCGGTGATGTAGCGGTGGGAAAGGGTGGCGGCGGCCACGATGGCCGGGTCGGTGATCTCCACCGCATGATGGACCTCGTAGCGTTCCTTCAGGCCCCGCAGAATGGCAATAGTGTCCTCCACATTGGGCTCGTCCACCAGCACCTTCTGGAACCGCCGCTCCAGGGCAGCGTCCTTTTCCACGTACCTGCGGTACTCGTCCAGGGTAGTAGCGCCGATGCAATGCAGCTCACCGCGGGCCAGGGCCGGCTTGAGCATATTACCCGCGTCCATGGCGCCCTCGGCCTTGCCGGCCCCGACCATGGTGTGCAGCTCGTCGATGAACAGGATGAGGTTGCCCTCCTGCTTGGCGATGTCGTTGAGCACGGCCTTGAGCCGCTCCTCGAACTCGCCGCGAAACTTGGCGCCGGCGATCAGGGCTGCCATATCCAGCGCCAGCAGACGCTTGGACTTGAGCCCTTCGGGCACCTCGGCGTTGACGATGCGCTGGGCCAGGCCCTCCACGATCGCCGTCTTGCCCACGCCGGGCTCACCGATGAGGACCGGGTTGTTCTTGGTGCGCCGGGCCAGGACCTGGATGGTGCGGCGGATCTCGTCGTCGCGGCCGATGACCGGATCGAGCTTGCCTTGCTCCGCCTTCTCGGTCAGGTCGATGGTGTAGCGCTCCAGGGCCTGGCGTTGCTCCTCCGCATTGGCGTCGTCTACCGTCTGGCCGCCGCGTATCTGGTCGATAGCCTGTTCGAGGGCGTCCTTGCTGGCCCCGGCGGCGCGCAACAGGTTGCCGAGCGTCCCCTCGTCGTCCACCGCCGCCAGCACGAAGAGCTCGGAGGAGATGTACTGATCGTTGCGCTGCTGGGACAGCTTGTCCGTCTGATTGAGTAACCGCCCCAGGTCGTTGGAGACGTGCAGGTCTCCGGCCACGCCCTGGACCTGGGGCAACCGCTCCAGGGCCTCCCCGAGACTGGAGCGCAGCCGATTCACATTGACATCCGCCAGCGCCAGCAGATGACGGACCGTGCCACCCTCCTGATCCAATAGCGCCAGCATCAGGTGGATCGGCTCGATGAACTGGTGGTCACGCCCGACCGCCAGGCTCTGGGCGTCCGCCAGGGCCATTTGGAATTTTGCCGTGAGTTTGTCCATGCGCATGGGTGATCTCTCTTTCAGTGTAACTACCCGGAGGTCGTCTTAAGAGACTGTCTGAAAATCAAGGTGCCTCGATGTCAACTGCCGGTCGAAGAATTCAGCCGCAAATGAACGCAAATCAAGATCACTGCCTAAAATTTGTAATAATTTACCACTACCGATTCGCCGTGGGGTAGTGCCCGATATCCGGATGCATCCCGCCGGCCAGTCGCCAGCTACCAGCCGGCGACTGGTAGCTGGTCGCCCTGATTCGCGTTCATTCGCGGCAAAAAATAATTCCAATTGGAAAATAATGCAAAATGGTATAGTTTGGCGTTGCAGCGGACAGCTTTGCCGCAGGTGAGCTTGAATGTTGGGTTTGTTACTCCACAAGACCTAGAAGAGAGATAAAATGATTTCCAACGACAACTTGTCATTTACGGCTATAATCGAACAGGATGAAGATGGTTATTTTGTTGCTACGGTTCCATCACTAAAAAGTTGCCACACGCAGGCAAAAACTTTGGAAGAGTTATATCCAAGAATTCAAGAGGTTATCGAATTATGTCTTGAAGAAGAGCAACCGATAAATATGAAATTAATAGGCATCCAACAGATTCAAATCAGCGGAGCAAAATTGACTGGAAATTTAAAGGGAAATTTTGATTGCAGAAACATTCCTATTAATGACATCGGCTTATAGCTCCCCCTTAAAGGCCCGGTCGAGGATGGCGGGGAGCAGGGCGTCGAGTTGCAGGCCAGCCGATTCGCGGTCCTGTTTGGCGATAGCCAACTGTTCGGTGGTTGTTTTGATCTTTTGTTGCCACCTGATGGGGGGTAGCCAGATTTCATCCGAGAGTAAGACATCCTCCTTTAACCGGATTCGCCGATTACCTGCTCCTCCGCCAATCCCAGTGACTTTTCGCTTAATCGCTTCCCAGACTACCGGAGTTGAAAAATAGGCCAGCATAAACTCCGGTAATATCCTGTCAGTTACACATGCAAACGCGGGAAATTCGTTTGAAACATGATGTTGGTCATAGTCCTTGCCAATGATGGCGAAAGCCCCCTCATAGGCGTTGAGACGCCCATAGATGAATTGTCCCTCACGCACTCGGTAGAGCTTCGATGCCTTGATCTCATCACCGGACAGCGGAGCCTTTTTAAATAAGCCCTTGGCGAAGCTGTAGATGCCGAAATGCGGGTACTCTTTTCCAGGCTCGACCTCCACGGGATCGAATACCTGGGTGAGCACCTCGCCTAGAGCCACGCGCTTCCAACCTTGTGCCAGCTTTTCATCATCGGTGAGGTCATTCCGATGAGCCATTGCCACCAGCAGGGAATCCATGTCGGTCCGGATTGCCTGTCGCAGTTGCCTGGCCTGGTCGATCTTCGCGGCCAGGGATTCGATCTTGGCGACAATACGGCGTTGTTCGTCGAGGGAAGGTAACTCAATCTCGATCTCAGCAAAGCGATTTTCCTTCAAGCGAACGCGGTTTGTCGTTCCCTCGCTCGCCTTCTTGCACACATCTACGAATCTCTGGGTCTTGCTCAACCACCCGAGAAAATCGGCACTCAAGCGATCCAGATTTGGCGTGAAGACAGGAAAATCGTTGGTAACTACTGCGCCATCCAATTCTTTGGGAATTACTCCGAAGGCGCCATGCCTTGCATCGATCCGCGAAACGATAAATTGGCCAGGTGTAACCTGGAGACGTCGCAACGAGCTAATCTCCGAACCCAATTTGATCCCTCGTAGGGAAACACCTCGCCCCCAAAGTCGAACCGTAACTTCTTTGTATTCTGTATCCGGGGCGATCGGTATCCACGACTCGGACTTTGTGAGGATATCTCCGATACTGACAGTAGACCAAACAGCCATTAAGGCGTAACCCCAGCCAATCGCCTTCCAATCTCTTCCATAACCCCCATCACCCTTCGCTCCTTCTCCAGCATATCGGCGATCAGCTCTTCCGGTGGCCGGTGCTCCAGTGATTCCAGGCTGTTGGGGTTTTTGATATCGAGATTGGCCGAGAGCAGCTTGCCTGTTTGGTCATATTTCAAGACATCGGCGGCGCGGATCTTCCAGGCCTGAGCGTTCTCCGCGCGCCGGTTCCACCAGGCCAGGCAGGCGTCGAATTCGGTGTATTCCATGGGCTTGGTCTTGGTGTATTTCTTGCGCCCTTCCGGCGGCGGAATCTGGTGGAACCAGATGTCGCCGGTGGGACCGGAGCGGTCGAAGAAGAGCAGGTTGGCGGGGATGTCGGTGTAGGGGGCAAAGACGCCTTCAGGCAGGCGCACGATGGTGTGCAGGTTGTAATGCTTGAGCAAGTCTTCCTTGACGCGGGCGGCGATGCCGTCGGCGAACAGGGTGCCGTTGGGCACGACCACGGCGGCGCGTCCGCCCTGGTCCGATCCTGGCCCCGGCCGTTTGAGTTTGCGCATGATAAGTTGCAGGAATAAGAGCGCGGTTTCGGCGGTCCGCAGGTCTTCGGGGAAGTTGCCGAGGATGCCTTTTTCCTCCTCGCCGCCGAAGGGCGGATTGGTGAGGATCAGGTCCACCCGGTCCCGGTCGCCGATTTCGCGCAATGGAAAGCGCAGGCTGTTTTGGGGATCGATGCGGGGGTATTCCAGCCCGTGCAACAAGAGGTTCATCTGGACCAGCAAGTAGGGCAGGGGCTTGGCCTCGCCGCCGTAGAGGCTGTTGTTTTGCAGGGTCGCGCGGTCTTCGACGGTACGGCACTGCGGTTCCAGGTGGCGCATGGCCTCGACCAGAAAGCCGCCGGTGCCGCAGGCGGGGTCGAGGATGGTCTCGCCCAGCCTGGGGTCGGTCACCTCTACCATGAAGCGCACCACCGGGCGCGGGGTGTAGAACTCGCCGGAGTCACCCGCCGCGTCGCGCATTTCGCGCAGCATGGTCTCGTAGAGGCGGCTCAGGGTGTGCATCTCTTCCGATGAATTGAAGTGGATGCCGTCGATCTTATCGATCACATCGCGCAGCAGGTAACCGTTGAGCATGCGGTTTTGCAGGCCCATAAAAACGGTGGCGATGACGTCGCGGCGGTCGCCGCCGGCGGCCCCTTGCAGGTTGCGCAGGTAGGCGAACAGGCCGGGGCCTTCACGACCGTCGGGCAGGATGGCTCGCTCCTGGTTGATGAAGGCGATCAGCTCGTCGCCGGTGATGCCGCCCTCCGCCGCCGCCCAGTCGCGCCAGCGGTAAGGTGGCTCGATGGCGGATCGGAAGGTCTTGCCCTCTAAAACGGCCTCGGTCTCGCGTCGCTGCTCCAGGTCGTCGAGGAATTTGAGGAACATTACCCAGGTAAGGATCGGCAGCCGGTCCAGCTCGCCGGAGAGGCCCTTGTCCTTGCGCATGGTCTGGCGGGCGGATTTGACGATGCCGGCCAGTTGTTGGGCCGTGGTCATGGGTGGTTCGGCTGTTTTTTTTCTTGGCATGGCGTCGACTGCCGGCGCTGCGCTCGATCAAGTGCGGGCGAACTCTGTTGCGAATAGCGGCTTGATCTTCGTACGAAAGCGTTTACCGAAAAGTTTATGGTTATTCGATTCTCGCCGCAGACGCCCGGCGATAATCTCTGGAGCGATGTTTAACTGGCCGGCAAGGGCCACCACGGAAGGAATGTCGGCGGGTTTTCGCTCCCCCCAGCGTGCTTGTGGAATGAGTACGTCTTGGGCCAGCATATCGGCCTCACGCTCGACTCGATTATTGTCTTCGACATCCAGGTCATCGATAAACCAAGCGGCATCGCCGTCCAGATGGAGGGCGATATGAGCCAATTCGTGCATCAAAGTGAACCAAAAGTTATCGAGCCGATCATGCCGCAAGGTGAATGCGATCACCGGGTTACCGTCAGCATTTTTACAAACGGCCCCGTCGAGGTAGGTGCGCGGTAGATGGGGCTCAGTAACGAGATGAATACCATGGCGGTTGAGATATTCCCTGGCGATCAATGGACCTTGGGAGGACCACGACTCGCGCGCCAACCTGACCATGAATTCCTGATTCACCGTGCCGATTTTGTACCTCGTAGGCAAGGGGGTGGCCTGGGCCTTTTGCAGGACGCGAATCTGCCAGATGCAAAGGGCGTACGAATCCATCTCCTTGTCGTTGGGGCGCAGGTGGGCGCTGGTGCGCAGCAGGGCCGGACGCAAGGAAGGGCCGCCCGGGACACTGTCCAGAAAGCGGCTCAGGTGTTCGGCGGCATATTCTTTCAATTCTTGGAGAGATCCCGAGAAGCTGTCGAAGTAACCCCGGTTGCGCATCTCGGCAAGAGGGAAAGCCTGCCAGTCGATATCGGATTCATTGGCGGATCTCTGGTTCGGCTCACGGATGAGGACATCAGCGGAGAGGCCAAGACCGCTGCTGAGTTTGCGAATCATATTCAAACTCAGCGGTCGTTTGCGATTGAGGACCTCGGAAACCCTGGAGGTCGAACCGATATATTGCGTGAGATCGTTTCGGGTTAAGCCCATTTGGTCCATGCGAAATTGAATGGCTTCGACCGGGTCCGGCGGTTCGATGGGATACCGTTCACGCTCGTAATGTTCGACAAGCAATGCCAGGAGGTCCAGTTCATCCGCCTCCGCAGTACCGGCTACCGGATCTTTGTCCATCAGTTGCATCAGGCGCTCGAGTGCCTGCTGATGCTCCTGATCGGTTTTGATGATTTTTGCCCGGTTCATGGTATGCACCCGATCAAAAGCGTTGCTTGTTGTATTCGGCGTGGGTTCCGACCCATTCGACAACCGCAATGCCACTTCGATAGCGTACTTTCGTCACCAGGCGGTAGTGATTGCCTTTGATATTGAAGATGACTCGGTTGCCGGCGAGGAAGTCGACGCTGCGATAGCGGTTCTTGATGTCCTGTGGCATGGTCCAGTCGCTACGCTCGGCCTCGTCGAACCATGCCTCCAGCGCGTCCTTTGCATCGGCGTGTCGTTGCCAGAAGGCTGCCAACTTGTCTCGCCCGAGAACCTTCATTGTAGACTGGAATATCCCAATTTAGGAATAAATTTTTCAATTCCCATATTGGTATTGGGGAGGCACTGAGAAAAGGGTTTTTCTGCCGGTCCCAAGCTCATTAGAGTTGTTCCCTTTGCAACATACTTTAAAATCAGTATGTTACGAGAACCATTTGGCGCCTAACCCTTTGTTTTCTGGTTAACAACCATCGTGTCGGCCTCATGTTCTAATATAACCGATTGATTTTTAAAGACTCGCATCGGGAACAACTCTATTGTTGGTATAGCAGCATTTGCAGCCTGTCCATCGCCTGTTTCATCCGGGGCGCGCCGCCAAAGAGCTCGGCGATTTCCATGACATTGCCGCGCTCGGAGATGGGCGGTACTTGCAGGGCATCGGGGATGCTGAACTGGCTGGGACCGAAGTCGGTGTATTTGTCGAGCAGCGCGGTAAGGATGGCCCGCGCCTCCGGTCCGTATTGATCGAAGAAATCGGGCCGATTTTTGCGCAGATAGTTGGCGCGCTCTTGCCTGGTCCGAAGCGGCGTATCGAAGGCGAGATGGCAGAGCAGGTCGAGGGGGTCGGCATCGGGCCGCCCGGTCGCCTCGGCCAACTCCTCGAAGGCGATACCGCGCGCTTCCAGTTCCAGCATCACTTCTTCGCGCTCGAGGGGATCGGCCCAGCGGTTTTGCAGTTCGTCGGCCGAGGTAAACAGGGTGCGGACCTTTTCCCCGGCATAGTCGGTGAATTGCACGACGCGGAGCTGATGGCCTTGCGCGTCCAGTTCATAGACCAGGTGGGCAAGGATCTCGATGTGCCCGCCGTCCACATAGAATTTGCGCGGTTCTCCCGGTGGTGGGGGAGCGGCGATTATTTTCCCTCCTCCTTCTTTCCCTTCATCTTCACCTTCATAGTCCGGTGGCGGTGGCTCTTGGATGTCGTCATCTTCCGGTCCTATTTCATGCCCTTCGCCGTCGATGGCGATCTCTTCCTCGATTTCCGGGCAGCCGTCGAAATCGGGATCGGCGAAGTTCCGAGTCGCGGAGCCGGTGTAGTCGAGGATGTTGAACCAGGTCTTGCCGTAGTCTTCGCAGATGCGGGTGCCGCGCCCGATGATCTGCTTGAACTCGGTCATGGAGTTGACGACTCGGACCAGCACGATGTTTTTGCAGGTGGGCGCGTTCACGCCGGTGGTCAAGAGTTGCGAGGTGGTGAGAATGACCGGGCTGGTGGTCTCCAATTCCTGAAAGCGGCTCAGGTGCCTGGTGCCGGTCCTGCCCTCTTCCGAGGTAACGCGGGCCACATAGTCCGGGTGCCTGCGGACCAGATCGGCGTTGCGGTTGTTCAGGGCGCGGCGCATCTCGTCGGCGTGTTCCTGATCGACGCAAAACACGATGGTCTTGGCGAAGCGGTCCGTGCGTCCCATGAACTCGGCAAGGTGGCCGGCAAGGTGGCGGGCAATGGCCTGGGTACGGGCGCGCAAGGCGATGGCGCGCTCGAAATCTTTGGTGTGATATTCCTCGTCGGGGATTTCCCGGCCGTAGCGGTCCACTTCGCCCTTGCCGGGTCGCCATCCGGTGGCGTCTACCTGGGTCACGACCCGGTGGACCCGGTAGGGGGCGAGGAAACCGTCATCGATCCCCTGGCGCAGGCTGTAGGTATAGAGTGGGTTGCCGAAGTATTCGTAGGTGTCGCGGTTGTCCTCGAGCAACGGCGTGGCGGTCATGCCCAACTGGTAGGCAGGCTCGAACCATTCAAGGATTTCCCGCCAATTGCTGCCGTCACGGGCACTGCCCCGGTGGCACTCGTCCACGATGATGAGATCGAAGAACCCCTGCGGGTATTCGCGATAGAGACCGGGACGGCGGGAGTCCTCGGCGATGGCCTGGTAGATGGCGAAGTACATCTCCCGGCTCTTGATCGCTTCGCCTTCGATCTTGTGGCGGGCATCGCCGAAGGGGGCAAAGGTCTTGTCCTTGGGATCGTCGACCAACAGGTTGCGGTCGGCCAGGAACAGGATGCGCGGCTTGCGGTATGCGCCGGTGCGGTTCCAGCGGGCATTCCATAGCTTCCAGCTGATCTGAAACGCTACCAGGGTCTTGCCGGTGCCGGTGGCCATGGTCAGCAGATTACGGCGTTTGCCTTGCAGGATGGCCTGCACGGCCCGGTTGATGGCGATTTCCTGGTAATAGCGCGGGGGGTTGTCGGGGACGGGGTGATAGGGGGTCAGTAGTTTGTCCGCGATCCTGTCCTCCAGCCCTTGACCGGCCTTCAATCTGGAGAATAGTTCCGCCGGCGATGGGTAGGCCGCCAGCTCGGTTTCTCGTCCGGTCAGGTAGTCGAATTCGATGATTCGGTGACCGTTGGTGGCATAGGCGAATTTCAGCCCGAGGATTTCGGCGTATTCCTTGGCCTGCTGCAAACCTTTACCGGGCGGGTCGGATTCGGGCTTGGCCTCGACCACGGCCAGCGGAAAATCGCGGGTATAGCGCAGGAGGTAATCGGCCCGTTTCCGGTCCCGGCGGCGGACGACACTGCCCCGCACCTCGACCCGCCCGTCGGTGAAGGTCTGCTGTTCGGTGATGGAATGCGGATACTGCTCCCAGCCCACCGCCCTGAGCTTGGGGGTTACATGGGCCCGGCAGGTATCCGCTTCATTCAATGTGGAATCCACTACCGGAGGTCATCTTAAGTTTGCTTGGGAACCGCGTCGACCGGGGGCTGGGCCTGATCCACTTTCAGCCCCTTGCCGTGCAATTCTCCGTCCTCGGTCCGGACGCGGACACTCAAGGTACAAGGTCCATCAAATCGCATCGGGGAGAAAGTAGCCGTAACTTGATTTGCCAGAATGCCCATTTTTCTTTGTTCTATCGTCAGGTCTTTGGCCGAGTCGGAAAGGGCCGTTAATTGTGCCTCATCGGAGGCGATCTCCTGCACGATTTCTGTATCCTTCAAAATACGCAGATTAAGAGAACGGAATGGCTCCTCGGCAGGCGTTACGATATTTACGAACAGGCACAGCTTGGGAAGCGTGACCGGAAACGCGGGAACCAATAATTCTCCCGAATAGACCCCGATAAAGGAGAGCTTTCCGCCCATCTCGTGGCGGATGTCATCACAAAAGAGGGTCTCGACGTAGCGCGTAATCATTTCCGTTGCGCCTGGGCGATGGCTTCCTGACGTTTGAGCGCCTGGTCCAGGGTATTCAGGTCGATGCCTAAGGCCCTGGAGAGCTTGCGGCAGGTCTCGATGGTCAGATTCTCCGTACCTCGCTCGATACGGGCGATATGGGATTGGCTGGTCCTCAGCTCCGCCGCCAGACGGGCTTGCGACCATCCTTTGCGCAACCGCAGGGTACGCACCGTGTCACCATCCTCGCCATAGAAGGTGTCGGCGACCCAACGCCTGCCCTCTTCCAGGGCGGCACGGCGCTGGCCGTCCTGCTCCCACTTGCCCACCAATTGACTGATGGCCGTGTGTTTAGCGGGGACCTGGGGCTGGAACGCAGTGTAGTCCTCGAAAATAAAGACCTGGCACTGGATACGGCTGGTCGCTTCGACTGTCGTGCCAGGCGGAGCGAAGACCTTCTCAAAGCGCCTGATAGGCGCAGAGGATGCGCCGGCTGATCGGGTGGCTTGCATCATAGTTGAACTCCCTCGGCGCTATGGCCAATACGTGGTAGTGCTGCCTCCGTGGCTCGAAGGCGTAGACGACGCGATAGCGAAGTCCCTTGGCTTCCAGATCCCATAGCTTCAAATGCCACAAATCCTGCCCCTTTCGCCAGTGCGCTTGCCACTTGCTGACGTGAAAATCTGCCGACCGATGAGCGCCGTAGTCGTGCTGGGTCAGGCGGTCCAGCAAGTCGGGGTCGCCTTCCAGTTGCGCCAAGAGGGCCAGGATTCGGGCCGCCGCCTGAGGTTCCTCCTTCCAGAGGGCCTCCAGGTCGGCCTCGGCATCATCGTGTACGAACAGGGCAATCAATATATCTACCTAGATATAAGCTGGTCAATACTAGTACCTCATTTCGCTTGATATTGCGGGTAGAGTCGCTTGAGCTTGTGCGAGCTTTCTCACCCACAATGCTAAGAGGCTGTCTAAAATTAAGATACTGATTTTAGGGCATAAAATCTGTAAATTTCGCGCTCGTTCCCACGCTGGAGAGACTGTGAAAGAATTCGCCCTTGGTGGTGGCGAGGGTAAGCTCCCGGTCGAGTTCGATCCGAGAGGTTGAGATTGATGGCGAGAGGTTACAAGCCAGGCGTCGCCCGTGCCCAGGCCGCACGCCTGCCCGCCTGGCTTGAAGACTAGGTGAGCGAAACCAACCCCGGGCAATCGACGCTTATGTTGCACGCTTCGATTTACGCGTTGGGGTTTACCATGCGACGGTGAGCTCACGCCCGGTCAGCCGGCGTCTGATCCGGCGGTGCTGCCTGCTTTATGTTTACGACGATCTCAACTGGGTGCGCAGCCCCGGCGTCTGGGCGAGTGCCGGCGCAACCTGGAGTTGATCTGGCTGCGGGAGGGATTAGTCCCGAGAGCTACCTGCACCAGCTGAGCGCCTCTGACGCGGTCAACGGGAGTTGCGGGCGCCAACCGTGATTCCCCATCAAAAAGCCGTGCCAAGAGCTGGAGCTGCTGGGCGCAGAAACGGCGATCGTGGCATTGACGGCTGGTTTTTTCAATGCCAGCGCCAGTGACGCCAGCATCAATGACGCAAAGAAGGCCGAAGCTGAACTGGAAGCAGATCGAGCGGTGATCTGACGCTGACCCTGCTTGGATGCCAACGACGCGCAGGAAAACCAGGCCGGCGACCGGTTGGGTGAAGACCCCACGCTGGCGAGCAAGTTGGAGGAACTCAAGACGCGCCAGGCCCGCCAGCAGGCGCAACGCAAACAGCTTGAGGAGCGTGGTGAGACCCAGCGCTCCCGTACCGACCCTGATGCGCGGGCCTTGAACAAGCAACCAGCCTGTGACGGGCTACAAGGTGCAACGTTGCGTTGACGACAAACACCAGCTCATCATGCATTACCAGGTCACCAACGCCGGCAATGATCAGAACCAGCTCAGAGGCTGTCTAAAAACTAACCTATTGATTTTCTATTGGCATTGATTTTCGGCTGGCTCCCCACGCTGGGGAGCGTGGGGAGCCAGCCGAAAACCAGAGCGGCACAAACCGAAAATGGATCCGAGCATCGGGTTGCGTTACACCGCGTTCGATGCCGTGCCGGTCCGGGCGCGGTCCTGGGTTATTTGGCGCTGTTTGGGAGACCGGACGTGTTGGGTTACGGCGCGTTCAGCCCTGTCACTGTGCTTCAGGATCGAACCGCGCGCCTAACCCAACCTACACTTAACGCAAGGCCGCGCGGGCCGGCAGCGCGGGGGTAATCTGGATGTAGGTTGTGTTAAGACGCCGGTACGGGCCTGGCCGTCGATCAACGAGCCTTTGGGCGTCGCAACGCAACACGTCAAACCCTGCCCCGACGCAGGAGGGATCTTTCCCCAAAACCGAATCATTCAGGATTGCTACTCCAAGGGCGGCGCGGCCTCGGGCGCCGGCAGGCGTTCGAGCCAGCGCGCGTTGCCCTGGTTGATGATCCTGACCACTGCCTTGGAAGAGATGGTGGCGCCCGTGATGGCGTTGATCTGGTTGGCCGCCGCCTTGGTGCCCTGCTTGACGGCCAGGATCCGGGGGTCGATGGCCAGGTCCCAGAAACCGGCGACGAAATCGGCGTCCTTGTAGATCTTGTCCCCCAGCCCGGGGGTCTCGCGACTCTCCAGGATCTCCATGCCGACCACTCGGCGGGCGGCGGGCAGATAGCCGTAAATGAGGCGGATGGTGTCCTGAAAGCCGGGGCCTGCGTTGGGGATGGCATAGCCCAGGAGTCGGCCCTGGGCGTCGTAGCCGCCGAACAGGGCCTCTTCGTCCTGATCCTCCGCTTCCTTGACCAACAGCCGTCCCTCCCGATAGACCAGGCGCTGCATGTGGGTGGTGCCGGGCAGCACCTTGAACACCGCCTGGCGCAGGACCTTGGCCTGGTAGGCAACGATGGTGGGCCGAGTGGCCTCGAATACGGAGACGATGATGAGTCCGGACAGCAGGCCCGCTAGCCCTAAGGTCGCAACCAGCCGGGTAGAGCCGGGCTCCCGGAGCGATCGGTCTTGGTTGCTGCTCACGGGGTCTTGATCCCTTTGCCGAAGACCCGGGGCTGGGTGTAACGGTCGATGAGGGGGGTGGCGGCATTCATCAGCAGGATGGCGTACATGACCCCCTCGGGGAAGCCGCCGAAGACCCGGATCAGGACCACTAGTAGCCCCACACCTACCCCGAATATCCAGGCGCCCTTAGGGGTGATGGGGGAGGTGACCGGATCCGTGGCCATATAGATGGCCCCGAGCAGCAGGCCGCCGGAGAACAGGGAGAACAGCGGATCGGGGTAGCCGGCCGGATCGATCAGGAAGAGGACCAGCGAGAAGGCGGCTACCGAGAGCAGGATGCTGGTCGGGATCCGCCAATCCAGGTCCCGACGCAGTACCAGGTAGATGCCGCCGAGGACCAGCAACAGACCACTGGTCTCGCCGATGCAGCCGCTGGTCTTGCCGATCACCAGGTCCCACAGGGGCGTAGACTGGCCCTCGAACTTCATGGTCCCCAGGGGCGTCGCTGCGCTCATACCGTCATAGGTCGCCTGCAGGAAAGGGGCGGCGAGAATGGAGGCCTGGACAGCGAAGAAATCCCCGGTGTGGGCGTTCCAGGTGGTCATGGCCACGGGGAAGGTAGCGAGCAGAAAGGCCCGTCCCACCAGTGCCGGATTGAACAGGTTGTAGCCCAAGCCGCCCCAGATCAGCTTGCCCAGACCGATGCTCACCACCCCGCCGAGGAAGGCCATCCACAAGGGCAACCCCGGGGGCAGGCTGAGGCCGAGCAGGAGTCCGGTGATCAGACCGCTGCCATCGAGCAGCTTGGCCCGGCGCTGCCCGGACGGGGAAAAGACCCACTCGGTCAGCACGGCCCCGGCGATGCCGGCGCTCACAATCAGCAGGGCACCTAGGCCGAAGAACCAGACCCCGGCCAGGGTCGCCGGTGCCAGGGCGAAGGCCACATCCCCCATGGCCTTGGCAGTGGTCAAGGGCTGCTTGAGCAGGGGCGCCGGCTGGACCAGCAGCTTGGGGTCCTGGAGCTTCAACTCGATCTCACTTATGGCTGCGGGGTATGCACTGCGTGGTGGGGGCCGGAGAGAACTCCCCTCCCAGCTATCCGGCTGAGAATTCTATACAATTGAAAGCAAAGACGCATCAGACAATTTGTTCGCTACTACAAACCGTCAAGCGTCCAGATCCAACAAAGAAAATCCCTGTAATTTAATCTCATAATCGGGGTACTGTTGTCGGATTTTTTGGGCTTTTTTATCCAGCAGGTTGAGATTAATCTTTGAAACCTGTCGTTTAACTTCGGCGACGAGGATGGTTTTATCAGACTCGTTGACAGCCACGATATCAATTTCGTTTTGATTGTTCTTTTCCCAGTATCGACCTATTTGAGTAAATTCATGGCTCGCAATGAGTTGCTCAATGAACATTATGAGCCAATGGAAATTGCTCGCAACGAACCATCACATAGGGCCTTCTCGTGTCCAAGGTGGATAACAATCCGGAACGGCGCCTGGTCCTGATCACCGGTGCCAGCCGCGGTATCGGGCAGGCGCTGAGTCTCAAGCTGTTGGACGCGGGGGACCGGGTTATCGGCATCGGGCGGGATTTCTCGCACTGGTCCCTCCCCCGGGCCGGCTTCGAGGCGGTTACGGTCGATCTGGCGGATCTGGATACGCTGCCGCAGCGGCTTTCCCAGGTTGCCGGGGATCACCGCCCCTGGGTTGACAATGGGTTGGACGCGGTCATATCCAATGCGGGTGCTGGCCGTTTCGGTCACCTGGAACAGTCCTCGCCGCACCAGATCCGCGCATCCGTAGATCTCAATCTGACCCAACATATTCTGGTTGCGCGGTCCTTTCTACCTCTGCTCAAGCGGCGGGGGCGGGGCGACCTGATCTTCATGGGTTCGGAGACCGCCTTGTCGGGCGGCATCAAAGGCGCCGTCTATAGCGCCTGCAAATCCGCACTGCGTGGGCTCGCGCACTCCCTACGTCAGGAATGCGCTGCTGCTGGCGTGCGGGTCGGCATCGTCAACCCAGGTTTGGTGAGGACCAGCTTCTTCGAGGGGCTTGCCTTCCGCCCCGGCGAGGCCTCCGAAAATGCCATCGCGCCGGACGCCGTCGCCGATGCGATCATCGCCATGCTCGACGCACCCCCCGGGACCGTGGTGGACGAGATCAACCTGTCGCCCCTCAAGAAGGTCATCCGCTTTGGCCCTCCCACAGTGCAATCCTGAATATTTGGCGTTGTTTGGGGGGAAAGATCCGTCCTGCGTCGGGACAAGTTTGTAGTGGTAAATTTCTAACTGATAGCATAGTTGATAGTCCCAAAAGAATTGAGTCCGCCCAGCCGCGCAGCAACCCAACCTACCCTCTACCATTAACGATTCACCACTACCGATATTTTTATTTAACGTGCAGGCATCCTGTAAATCCTGAGTAATCCTGTCTATTAAGGTTTCGCGACAAATCATTCAGGACCGCGCCAATGACCGGCATTGCCATTGGGTTCGACCCCATGGGTTGCCCGCCGTGCTGCTTGTCCGCACGGACCCCGCTTTGAGCCTAGCGATGAACCTTCCGCCGTTCCGTAGCACCGGATCCAAGCTCTACCTCCGCCAGCCCGTCATAGTTGCCGTCGGGGGCTAACCGATAGCCCTGGACCTCGCTGCGGTAGGCGTAGACCTGATGCTCGTACCACAGGGGGATGTAGGGCAGCTCCTCCAACAACAGCGCCTGCAGCTCTCGGTAGTGTTCGGCCTGGCGCTCCGGGTCCTGCTCCGCCCGCGCCGTTTCGATGAGGCGGTCGGCGCGCGGGCTGCGATAGCGGCCCCGGTTGGCCCCCTGCGGGGGAACGGATGCGCTGTGAAAGACGTAGCGGAAGATGTCCGGGGTGCGGATGCCCACCCAGGACAGGCTGTAGAGCTGGAAGCGGCCCGCTTTGATGTCGCCGTAGAAGGTGCCCCAATCATAGCTGCGGACCTCGACCCGGATGCCTACCCGCGCCAATTGGGCCTGGATGACGGTGGCTAGGCGCACGCGGAAGGGATCACTGGAGGTCTTGTAGACCAGCCGCAAAGGCTGTTGGGGACCGAATCCGGCAGCGGCCAGCAGCGCCTCGGCACGGGCCGGATCATGGGCATAACCCGCGAGCCCCGGAGCGCCGGCCCAGTGTTCCGGGGGGAACATGGCCTCTGCGAGTCGGCCCCCGTCCCGGAACAGAAAGCGCAGGATCGCCCGCCGGTCGATGGCGTGGGCGATGGCCCGGCGCACCGGCAACAGACCGGTGACCGGGTCCCGGAGGTTGAAGCCGAGATAGGAGAAGTTGGCCCCGTCGAGCTCCCGCACCCGCACCTCGGGACGCCCCCGCAGATAGTCCAGGAGCTCCGGGGCCAAGTCGTTCTGCAACAGGTGGATCTCGCCCCGCAGCAGCTTCATGACCCGGACATTGGGGTCTTTGACTAGCAGCAGCTCCAACCGCCGGCGGTCACGCCTGCGTTCGAGGCGCAGACGGCCGGTCTCGGGCCAGTCGAGGAACCGAAAGGGTCCGCTGCCCACGGGTGCGCGTTGAAACCCGTGGTCACGCCGAATCAAGGCTGCCGGCAGGATGCCGATGCCGAGATAAGCGGGGAACAGGGGATCGGGCTCGGCGAGCCTGAATTCGATCCGGTCCGGTCCGTGGGTCCTGATGTCCTGGATGATGCTCAGCAGGGCACGGTGCGGGGAGGCACCGGCGGGGTCCAGGATGGAGGCATAGGTCGCCTTGACGTCTTCGGCATCGAGCCGGCTGCCGTCGCTGAAGATCCGCCCGTCTTGCCCCAGGGTGAACAGATAGCGGGCCGGGGTGGGTTGCTCCCAGGTGGCCAGCGCGGGTATCGGCCGGCTCGCCGCGTCGAACGCCACGAGTCGCCGGTAGAGCAGGCGGTTGATGCGCTCGGAGGCGGCGTCCGTCGCGAACCTGGGGTCCAGGTTGCGCGGCGCGGTGGCGAGCCCCATGCGCAGGGTTCCGTCCGGTATGCGGGCCGGTATGCGGTCATCGCAGCCGGCGAGCGGGATACCGAGCAAAACCGCTGACAGTAGAGCCTTACCTGTTCTCAATCAGTTGCTGCCCATGGCCGCGATCCGGGCCAGGTCCTGGGCCTCGAAATCGATACCGAACGCCAGGCCGGGGTTGAGCGTGATGCCGTAACCGATGCCCAGCTTCTCCAGGATCCAGGTGAACTCGACGACCAAGCCGCCGCCATAGCCGGGGTAGTCCTTCACGAAGGCCTTGGCACGCTCGGGATTCGTGAACAACACCAGCACCTCTTCGCCGCCCTCGGTCCGGACCTTGAGCGGCCGGGCCTTGGTGTCGGTTGCAAAGCCGCCGATTTGGTGCTTCTCGTAAACGGGCATGAAGACCTCGGAGTCGAGTAGGGTCCGGAGAAAGGACGCCGGCGGAATCCGATTCTCCTGTGCGGCCATAAGCTGGCGTTCCAGGTCGTTTTGGGGTTGGAAATCGGTAGTCACGTGGTTGCTCCTCGGGCAATCGGCATTGCTTGGGGAAGCCGGGCTGAATGCCTTACGCCGTCCTATTCAGGGGCTCGATCCGGGCTTGAATATCCTCACCGGTCCGTTACCGGGCCAAGCTCAGATCGTAGCCGGTTTGCAGGTTCATCCAAAACTGCGCCGATATGCCGAAATAACGCCCTAACCGTAGCGCCGTATCGGCGGTAATACCACGCTGGCCGTGCATGATTTCGTTTAATACTTCCTTTCACCCCGCCAACTGCTCCATCCGGATCCGCACTACCTTGCCCGTCACGGACTCCAGAGCCTCGATGCGGGCGAGGGCCCGGTTCATGCGGCCTTCACGGACCCGATGACTGAGCATAATCAGGGGCACATGGGTATCGCCCTCCTGCGGTTCCTTCTGCTGGATGGCCTCGATGCTGATGCCCTCCTCCCCTAAGATGCCGGCGATGCGGGCCATGACGCCCGGTTGATCCAGGGCGATGATGCGCAGATAGTAGGCGGTCTCGACCTGTTCCATGGACAACACGGGCATGTCTGAAAGCTGGTGGGGCTGAAACGCGAGATGTGGGACCCGGTTGTCGCGATCGGTGGTGAGCGCACGGGTCACATCGACCACATCCGCCACCACCGCGGAGGCCGTGGGCATGGCACCGGCACCCGCCCCGTAGTAGAGGGTGGGTCCCACTGCATCGCCCTTGACGAGAACGGCGTTCATGACCCCGTTCACGTTGGCGATCAAGCGCCGATGGGGGATGAGCGTGGGGTGGACCCGCATCTCGATGCCTTGGTCGGTCTTGCGCGCGATACCCAAGTGCTTGATGGCGTAGCCCAGGCCCGCCGCGTGGCCGACGTCCTGGGTCTCGATCTCGGAGATGCCCTCGGTATAGGTCCGGTCGAACTGCAACGGGATACCGAAGGCCAGCGACCCCAGGATGGTGAGCTTGTGGGCGGCATCGATGCCTTCCACGTCGAACGTCGGATCCGCCTCCGCATACCCCAGGGCCTGGGCCTCAGCAAGCACATCGCCGAAATCCCGACGCCGGTCCCGCATCTCGGTAAGAATGTAGTTGCCGGTGCCGTTGATGATACCGGCGATCCATTCGATATGATTGGCCGCTAATCCTTCGCGCAGGGCCTTGATGATGGGAATACCGCCGGCCACGGCGGCCTCGAAGGCCACCATCACGCCCCGCTCGCGCGCAGCGGCGAAGATCTCGTTACCGTGCAGGGCGATCAGGGCCTTGTTGGCGGTGACCACATGCTTGCCCTTCTCGATGGCCCTGAGCACCAACTCCTTGGCCGGCGAGTAGCCCCCGATGAGTTCGATGACGATCTCGATGGCGGGATCTTCCACCACGGCAAAGGCGTCTTCCGAAATGCGTCCGATCCGGTCCAGGCCGCTGATGCGCCGGGGATCATAGTGACGCGCCGCGGCATGGGCGATGCGGATCTCCCGTCCGGCCCGGCGGGCGATCTCCCGCGCGTTGCCTGCCAGCACGCTCACCGTGCCGCCGCCGACGGTACCCATTCCCAACAAACCGATATTCACCGGTTCCATACGTCTCTCCTCTTCTCGTTCCGGCAGGAAAAACACGCGAATATTCGCCCATTTCTCGCTAATTTGTCAGCTCGTGATGGTTTGTTTTGCGAGCGGCATCTTGCTCACCATGAGTTCATGAAGCTCCACCTTCGAACTCGCATTATCTATATCTATGCCTACCACATATTCCAATTCGTCGTAATCCAGAACAATCCCCTCTGAGATCTCACGGCTTTCCACGCTCGTGTGGCCTGACAAGTCGATGTACAAGGAGTCCGTATCCGGATAATAGTTGAGTTTCATAGCTTAAAACCTCTGTCGGGGAAGGCGTTACGAATCGTAGTTTTATCCTCAAGGGTCACCACGCGAAGTATACGTCCTTTCAGTTCTTCGATTGCCGCCCAGAATCGGTATCGATTGTGTTCTTGCAGCTCGGATTTCATTGGATTCTCAACGACTCGGATACACCACACCTTTTTGATATAAGACCGTTTGCGCAGGACCTCGTTCTCAAAATAGTCAGTGAACTTGTATTCCTTCATAAGGCAAACTATTTTCCTGGCGTTACGTTCCTCAGCTTCTGGCCAATGGCTTGGCCCAGGCGCCCGATGCCGCGTGGCACTGTGCTTGAAAGTTACCGTGGAGCCGGACCACGGCATCGGGTCGCCGGCAGCTAAATATTATCGGAATGACGGAGGTGGGGGCTGAACGGTTACCATATTTCTAATGACCACGGGCATCGCACCGCAGCATGTCGCGGATGCCGCGGACGGCCTGGCGGGTACGATGCTCGTTCTCGATCAGGCCGAAGCGCACATGGTCATCCCCATACTTGCCGAAGCCGATCCCGGGTGAGACTGCGACCTTGGCCTCCCGCAGCAACTTCTTGGAGAACTCCAGCGAGCCCAGCTCCCGGTAAGGCTCGGGGATCGGCGCCCACACAAACATGGTGGCCTTGGGCTTCTCGATCCGCCAATCCGCCGCCGTGAGTCCATCACACAACACATCCCGGCGGCGCTGGTAGCGATCACGGATCTCGGCCACACAGTCCTGAGGGCCCTCCAAGGCGGTGATGGCCGCCACCTGGATCGGCGTGAAGGTCCCATAATCCAGGTAAGACTTGATCCGCGCCAGGGCGGCGATCAGCTCCCGGTTGCCGCACATGAATCCGATCCGCCAGCCGGGCATGTTGTAGCTCTTCGAGAGCGAGAAGGACTCCACCGCGACCTCCTCGGCGCCCGCTACCTGGAGGATCGAAGGGGCCCGATAGCCGTCGAAGACGATATCCGCATAGGCCAGGTCGTGAATCACCCAGATGCCGTGCTCGCGGGCGATGGCGACGACCTCCTCGAAATAGTCGAGATCCACGCAACGGGTGGTGGGATTGCTCGGGAAATTGAGGACCAACAGCTTCGGCTTGGGCCAGGAGTCTTGGATGGCCTTGCGTAGTTCATCGAAGAAGTCCATCCCCGGCACCATGGGAACATGTCGCACGTCCGCCCCGGCGATGATGAAACCATAGGGATGAATGGGATAAGCGGGATTGGGTACCAGTACCGTGTCGCCGGCCCCCATGGTCGCCAGGGCGAGGTGCGCCAGACCCTCCTTGGAGCCGATGGTCACGATCGCCTGAGTGTCCATGTCCAGCTGTACATCATAACGCCGGCGGTACCAGTTGCAGATGGCGCGGCGCAGGCGCGGGATACCGCGCGAGACCGAATAGCGATGCGTATCCCTGCGCTGGGAGGCCTCCACCAGTTTATCCACGACATGCGGCGGCGGCGGTTGATCCGGGTTCCCCATGCCGAAATCGATGATGTCCTCCCCCCGCGCCCGCGCCTCCGCCTTCAGCTGATTGACGATGCTGAAAACATAGGGCGGCAGACGCTTGATGCAGCGGAACTCGTGATGGGGCACGACGATGGACTCCTGGCAGGAAACGGCACAATCAAATTAAGAGGAGTGTACCGCCCCGGATGCAGGTTTCAAACACACCGGCTACACATGCCGGATGGGCGTGTGCGAATTTCGGTAGCAATCCTGAATGATTCGGCGTTGTCCGGGGAGGATCTAATGTGTTGCGTTCGACGCATAAAGGCTCGCTGATCTCGGTAGCATCAGTGCCTGCATCTTTTTCTCGTTCCCACGCGCTGCGTGGGAACGTGGTGGCTCCGCGCCGCGGAGTGTTTCAAGCCGGTGTCCTCCATTCGGTCGACGCGGGTTCCATTCCCTCCAGGCCCCGATAATTCCGCGCATGGGATTAATACCAATGCCCCGGTTGATCCACTTCCCGGCGTTGGTCCGGGGGGTTGGGAGTGGTCTCCTTTTTGTCTTCCCGCTTCGCCCTTGTGTGTTGCCTGGTCGGTACTGCCCCAACCGCCGCCACCCGGTGTCTCGATCCGCAGGCAGTCCCCGGTGGCTACCTCCAGGGCGACCTTTCCCGGTAGCTCGTGGCCGTTAAGCAGATTCCGGCCCGTTCGTCCCGATCCGCCGCCGGCAGCACCCCAGGGGGCATGGCGGCGGCGTTCCGTAATCAGGGAAACATCCGTGGGGGAGAGAAATTCCAGCTCTCGCACCAGTCCGTCGCCGCCGGCCCGCCGCCCCGGTCCGCCGGACCCGCGGCGCAGGCCATACTTTGTGATCCGCAGGGGAAAGCGGGTCTCCAGCACCTCGATCGGGGTGTTCAGGGTGTTGGTCATGTGGGTCTGTACACCTGAGTGTCCGCCACCCATCGCCCCGGCCCCCATGCCGCCGCCGATGGTCTCATAGTAGTCCCAAGCGGTACCGCCCATAGCCAGGTTGTTCATGCTGCCGTGACTGGCCGCCGGGATGCGCTCGGGAACCGCCTGGGCCAACGCCCCCGTAACGACGTCCACGATGCGGCTGCTGGTCTCCACATTGCCCGCTGCTACCGCGGCGGGGTAGCGGGCGTTGAGCAGACAACCGCCAGGGGCCGCCAGACTTACCGGCCGCAGACTGCCGGCACAGGCGGGCGTCTGGGCCGGCATGAGGCAGCGGAATACATAGAAGACGGCCGCCGCGGCGACCGCCAACGGACAGTTGATGTTGCCCGGCACCTGCCTCGCCGTGCCCGTAAAATCGACCTCAGCGGTTCCGTCCTGCATCCGAACCCGGACCCGAATCCGGATATCCCGGTTTCCCTGACCATCGTCGTCCATCCAATCTTCGAAGCCATAGGTGCCGTCCGGGATGGTCCTGAGGGCGCCTCTGGCCAGGCGTTCACCATAGTCGTTCAAGGCCGCCAGGTCGGTTTGGAATACCTCGGGTCCGCGCCGGGCAACGAGCTCGCCGAGCCGGGCCAGACCGGCCCGATTGGCGCTGATTTGGGCGTAAAAATCACCCCCGGCGTCTGCCGGGTTGCGGGTGTTGCCAGTGATGGACGCCAACAGCTGCTCGTCGAGGGAGCCGCGCCGCATCAGGTGCACAGGCGCGATGATCTGCCCCTCTTCATGGATCGAACGGGAGATGGGCATGGAGCCTGGTGCACGCGCCCCGATGTCCGCATGGTGGGCCCGATTCACCACGAAGGCAACGAGCCGGCGGTCGGCAAAAAGGGGGGCGATGACGGTCACATCCGGCAGATGGGTCCCACCCAGAAAGGGGTCGTTGAGGATCACTATATCGCCCTCATCCCACTGCATGGCAGCGACCACGGAGGCCATGGCAAAGGCCATGCTACCCAGATGGACCGGGATGTGGGCGGCCTGGGCGCAGAGCTTGCCGGCGCGATCGAATACGGCACAGGAGAAATCGAGCCGGTCGCGGATATTGGGGGAGAAGGCGGCGTTGCGCAGCACCGCCCCCATTTCGTCACAGACTGCCTCCAAGCGGCTGGAAAAGATGCTGAGTTCTATCGGGTCTAATGCCGGCGGAGCCAAGGATTGTCTCCGATTTACCGCGCAAGAAATCGTTCGTACAGAAGCACGGCATAGGGAACACCCAAATCGGCAAGGGACTGGATGCTGGTAAGTCCTGCAGCCGTATCCGCTTTAGCGAGTCGGTGAAGTTTGTCGGCAGAAACCGCTGGCGCACCCTTCTTGAGTATGTCGCAGGCTGCGGCAATCAGCGCATGAATCCGCTGCTCCGTGACGCCGCCGGATCGCTTGAGTGGCTTATCTGGCTCCATACGGATATTCCGGTCGATGGTACGCGCTGCACCCTGGGTAACCTCGGTTCCCGTGTGCTGCCTGGCGTAGTAGGCCCATTCCAATGCCATTAAGTTAAGCGTTACCGACGCGGTTTGTGATCGATCGTGCGCTGTTTTTTCGCCCTCACCCCAACCCCTCTCCCGCCGAGGGTGTCGTAAAAGGTGACGCCCGACGCGGTCTTTCTCGTTCCCACGCGCTGCGTGGGAACCTGGAACTCCGCGCCGCGGAGAACATCGGGCCGGTGTCCACCATTCGTATACACGGGAATCAAACCTGCCGGCGGTCCGGCGTTATCCGGTGCGCCCAGAGGCGTCTGCTCTGAGCGTTGCCGCCAGCTGGTCATAGGGTCCGTAAGCCGTCTGAAGACGGCGGTCCCAACCGGACTCGCGTCCCGGAACCGCCGACACGTTGTCGGTCCTGGGATCGCCGACATTCTGTCGGCTCCCGGAACTACCGATATTTCGTTGGTCCTTCTGGCTATCGGGTAAAACCTGAATGCCGAGTTGCCGGTCAAATGGTCATCAGTCAGGCTTAGTTTTCTCGTTCCCACGCGCTGCGTGGGAACCAGAGACCGGGAGCGGGGCTGTTGCGACACCCTCCCGCCGGGAGAGGGGCTTTGAGGCTTAACTTAATGGCATTGAGGCCCATTCCGGGGGCGTGAATCCCAGTACGCAGCGAAGGACGATCAGGGAGATCGGAATATCGAAAACAACTGGCGTTATGGTCTCCGGCGTTACATTCTGGAAGTCGGCCATGGCCCGTTTCAGGGCTTCGTATCCTGTTTCAAAGGTTGGATATTCAACGAAGCCGGGACCCTTTGGCATGACCAAGAACTCAGATTCCAGCCGGATCCCACAACCAATGCCAAACAACCCAGGACCGCGCTATGTGCTTCAGCGGCCTTATCCGGGCTCCGCCGCTGAGCGAATGTCGGAGAGAATCCCGTCCCACAGGCGGATGCGCGCGCGGATTGCCTGCCGGGCGCTCTCCAGGGCCTTGGTATAGCGGTCGTGATCGTCTCCGATCATCCTTTTGAGAATGTTTATCGCGGCCGGTCCGTGTTGCTCGCTGTCCAGCTCGATGTGCCGCTCCAGATAGTAGACCATGCCGGGTGCCTCCTCGGCGGGAATACCCCGGGTCGCAAGCAGCTTCCGGAACATCTTAGGGATAGAGTCCTCTCTACCGAATAGAAAGTTACCGGCCACCTCTTCCCGGCTGCCCCGCTGTGCCAACGTGAGATTCGAATGCACGAACTCGCGTGCGTAGCGGGGCACGCACGCCGCCTCAAGGGACTCGTCGATCCCATCTCCTTGCTTCAGACAGCACAAAAAGGTGTCGAACATCCGGGTCGGCGCGCCGACCTCTCGCATCCCTTTCAAGTAGAGGGTCAAATGGCTGGCCGGGCTGCCGTCGCGATCGACGTCGGACTCCTCGTTGAGGACGATGTCGTTGATCAGCCGCGCCGATGCCTCATCTTCCGGGGGAATCCATGGGACCTGGACACAAGTCAGGAAGTTTTGCAGGCGCTTGGCCAGGCTCATGAAATCCCATACCGCGAAGACGTGGACCCGCATGAACCGGTGCAGATCGTCCATGGTCTCGACGGCGTTGTAGATCGGATGTGCGATCAACTCCATTTGTAGATTCTTCAGCTCATCGACAAACATGTTTGGATTCCTGGGACCGGGGGTTGATCGAGGTATGCCGGGTGTAGCCCCGGGTAGGTCGAGGTGCCGGAGGAACCGCAACGATTATGACTCCGAGAACCAGTGGAGCCACACGGCCTCATGGTAGGCTCTAAGGGATGAGCGCAGCAAGCGAAAGAGGGTTGGAAACCTGCTTGAACAAGCAGGGCAGGGTGATGACAGTTGTCAGTGCCAAAGGAGCTGGTAGAAGTCTTTTGTGGCCTATGGGCAAGGTTATCAACCGCTTCGGTAGATCTGACCTGAAATGAGCCTGAAGGAGGAAGAGTGAGGGCCGGATTCAGGCTACCGATTGTTGGGGGTTGTTGATAATGCCGACACCGGCCGCCTTCAGGCTCATCTCACATTGGAATCACGCCCTCGCTTCAGGCTCATGTCCCGCCGGAAGCGGCTATGGATTGCAATTAGACACCCCGAATGGCATTCTACACAGTTTACTAAAATAATGAACCTAATCAGAAGCGGGGCGAGTAGAGCTATCATGAAAGCGGGAATCCACCCAAAGTACGGCGATATCAAGGTCGTGTGCAGCTGCGGCAACAGGTTCGCCACCCGTTCCACCCTCGGAAAGGACATCCACATCGAGGTCTGCTCCGCTTGCCATCCCTTCTACACCGGCAAGCAGAAGATTGTGGACACCGCCGGACGCGTCGATAAGTTCCGCCGCAAATACGGACGCTGAGTATCCGTGGGAGGATTCATGCACATGCCCGAATCCGTGCCGGAGACCCAGAGCGGCGACATCGCCGCTTACATGCGCGATCTTGGGGAGCGGGCGCGGGCCGCGTCCCGGGTGCTGGCCCGCGCGGATACGACGGCCAAGAGCCGGGCTCTAGCGGCCATCGTCGACGCTATCGACCGTCGGCGCGATACCTTGGCGGAGGCCAACCGCGGCGATCTGGAGGCCGGCGCCGCGAAGGGGCTGGACCCGGCCCTGCTCGACCGGCTGGAGCTGACTCCGGCGCGGGTCGACACCATGATCGAGGGACTGCACCAGATTGCACGTCTGTCCGATCCGGTGGGTGCTATCACAGATCTGACCTACCGCCCCAGCGGGATCCAGGTCGGACGCATGCGGGTCCCGCTGGGGGTGGTGGGGATCATCTACGAGTCTCGGCCGAACGTCACCGCGGACGCCGCGGCCCTGTGTATTAAATCCGGTAATGCCACGGTGCTGCGCGGCGGCTCCGAGGCCCTTCGTTCGAACCAGGCACTTGCTCGAAGCATCCGGTACGGGCTCGAGCAGACCGGGTTGCCCGCGGACGGGGTACAGGTGGTCGCCACCACGGATCGCTCCGCGGTAGGCGCCATGATCGCCATGCCCGAATTCGTGGACGTCATCATCCCGCGCGGCGGCAAGGGTCTGATCGAGCGCATCAGCCGTGAGGCCAGGGTGCCGGTGATCAAGCACCTCCACGGCGTCTGCCACGTCTACATCGACACCGCGGCCGATCCGGAAAAGGCCTTCGACGTGGCCCTGAATGCCAAGACCCAACGCTACGGGACCTGCAATACCATGGAGACCCTGTTGGTGGCGGAGGACATCGCCGAGACGATTCTGCCCAGGCTCGGGGCGGCCTTCCGGGAACGGGGCGTGGAGCTGAGGGGTTGCCCCCGTACCCGGAAGATCCTGCCCTACGCGCTGGAGGCCACGGAGGCCGATTGGGACACCGAGTATCTGGCCCCCATCTTATCCGTGCGCCTGGTCGCGGATCTGGACGCCGCCGTCGAACATATCGCCCGTTACGGCTCCCAACACACAGACGCTATTATCACGGAAAACTACGGCCGGGCCCGACGGTTCCTGCACGAGGTCGACTCGAGCTCGGTGATGGTCAACGCTTCGACACGCTTCGCGGACGGGTTCGAGTACGGGCTCGGCGCCGAGATCGGCATCAGCACCGACAAATTTCACGCCCGCGGCCCCGTGGGTCTGGAAGGACTCACCTCTGTCAAGTTCGTGGTCCTGGGCGACGGGGAAGTCCGCAGTTGATCCTAAAAGCAACAGCAATTTCGGCATGAATATATAATCGACGGCGGGTAGCGATTAAGGTTCAAATGAAAACATTGCCACTCGCAGTGGGTTGGGCACGCCACACACAGCACCCCCTCTCCCGGAGGAAGAGGGCCGGGGAGAGGGGATCAAATCAAGCAACGGGGCATGATGAGCAAATCCGACATGCACACCTTCGAGCGCAAGGTCCGCTTTTATGAGCGGCATCATAAAAGGCAAGCAACCCGCATGATCGTGGTATCGCCCATGATCGATGATCGGGCGCGCCGGGTCGGTGAACACTTGGGTATCGAAATGTATCCCGATTCGCTGGATGTACCGGCCAGCGCATGAAAATGCCCAAGTTTCGGCCTATTTTCACGGAAACATGTGGGACCCGACAGTTATCGATTATCTGCGGGCCAGGAACTCGACACAGCGGTAGTGGATAAATTCTAAATGCTGAAGTCTGCCAACCCCTCCCTCGTCATTCCGGCAGGGATTGCCGGAATCCAGGGCCAAGGATGGCAAAACGGTGGAGTTCAAAGCATTAGGTCGCATTTAAATTTAACCACTACCGACACAGCTATTGGCAAAGTTGGCCTATTACAAGAACGGAATGGTGGACACAGGCCTGATGCTCTCCGCTGCGCGGAGCAACCAGGTTCCCACGCAGCGCGTGGGAACGAGAAACACTGCTGTATTAGGGACACGAATGAACCGCCAAGGCGTTTGAAACACGCAGGCGCAGGCAGTCAGGGATAGCGTAGAAAGGGTTGCCGGTTCCGGGTCCATGCGGTTTCGTCAGGGACCAGCCGGGCCTCCAGATCGGCCGGTCCGGCGGCGGGGTCGTCCACCCACTCGCGGAGGAAGGTCCCGCCGGTGAGCAGGTCGATGGCGAGTCGCTCGGTCTCGTATTCATAGGGGAAATCCCGCCACAGCGGGTAGTCGGGATACTCCAGTCGCACGGATTTGAGCAGCAGGGCGGCAATCCGGTAGGGCTTGAAGCGCGCGTGCCGATAGGCGTGATTGTCGGTGTGGATCTGGAGCCCCGAGCACAGCTTACCGACGTGCTTGTGGAAGCTGGGCTCGAACCAGCAGCTGCGGAGCAGGCAACCTTCCAGCCAGTCGGGCCGCAGCTTGGACATGCGTTCGAGTACGCGCATGCAGTCCAGGTCGGGGGCGCCGATTACCTCCAGGGGGGTGCTGGTCCCGCGTCCTTCGGACAGGGTGGTGCCTTCGAACAGCACGGTGCCGGGAAAGCAGCGGGCCATGTTGAGGCTGGAGGCATTGGGGCTGGGATTGACCCAGGGGATCTGATGCAGGGGCCAACCATAGCCGGGCCCCGCCTGCGGCTGGTAGCCGGCCATGGTGACCACTTCCAGGTCGAGTGCCAGGCCCTTGGCGGCGGCGAGCCAGAGCGCCAGCTCGCCAAAGGTGAGGCCGTGGCGCATGATGATGGGCGCGGCGCCGACAAAGCTCTCCCAGCCCGTCTCCAGGAGGCTGCCTTCTACGGGACGGCCGGCGGGATTCGGGCGGTCCAGTACCCACAGGGCCTTGCCCTTGGCGGCGCAGGCCTCCAGCAGATAGGCGAGCGTGGTCACATAGGTGTAGATGCGGGTCCCGATGTCCTGCAGATCCACCAGCAGGACATCGAAGGTGTCCAACATGGCAGCGGTCGGATAGCGGACCTCCCCGTACAGGCTGAACACCGGGATGCGGTGGCGCGGGTCCAGGTAGTCCGCGCTCTCGATCATGTTGTCCTGCTTGTCCCCGCGCATGCCGTGCTGGGCCCCGAATGCAGCTGTCAACCGGGTTTCGGGGCAGTCCATGAGGGCATCCAGCGTATGACGACCGTCCGCCGTCAGGGACGCGGGGTGGCCGAGTAAGGCCAGGCGTTTGTCTGCCAGCGGCTTACGCCGCCGGGGGTCCCGCAGGAGTTCGTCGATTCCCGGTCGCATGCTTGTGTCCTCTAGTAGGGCTGAGTGCGTGACTCACCTTGGCATCTATTCGATTGCCTCTCTCCAACCCTTCCCCGGCGGGAGGGTGTCGCAAAAATCATTTCGAACCACAGAGAACGCAGAGAACACAGAGACAAGGAAGCGGCCAATGCTCTGCGTTCTCTGTGTCCTCTGTGGTTTAAACTTCACAGACTGGCAGCTGACGCCACCGTTTTTGCGATACCCTCTCGGCGGGAGAGGGGCTTTCGTACTTATTGCCTATGTGTCAGGTCCCGGATGATTACGTGAAATTTTTTTGAAGAGATGGGGTTGCTGTGAGTACCACTGTTTGAGCGTCTGGAGAGGTGTTTTATGGCACACAAGCACAAGACCGTAAGCTAACAGCCAATGCCGATCAGCACAGAGGAGTTGAGTCCGCTAGAGCGGACAAGACGGCGTGAGCGCGAAAGAGACCGTCTTTTTAGACCGCCTTTATCTGACAAAAACCTTTATAAACATAGCGTTAATTTTCATCAAGCCATCTACGGCAAGGGAGTTCCTAGACAGTCTCTAAGCGACGACCCGGCGGGCAGGACCTCTAGGGTGGGCCACGCCCACCAGTATGGGCTGCGCCCTCAATATCGGGTCTCCCTGGTGGGCACAGCCCACTCGACATCCGTGATTCCCCTTCCCCGCACCGAGCCGGTACAAGAAATCCTTTGTGACCGCTCGCTGCGGTAAAAGCTGCCTTGCGACAAGAACCCTATCGGCGTTGCCGTGGGTCGCGCCTTGTCAACCAAGGCCCATCCCGGTTAGATTGCCCTAAATCGACATGCCCCTGGGCGTAGAACCATGACCCAAGTGGAGATAGAACAAGCCGTCGAGTCGATCTGGACCCTGTTCCGGGAAACCGACCGGCGCCTCGACCAGCGCATCGCAGAGACCGACCGGCGTTTCCGGGAAACCGACCAGCGTCTCGACCAGCGCTTCAAAGAGACTGACCAGCGCATCGCGGAGACCGACCAGCGTTTCCGAGAAACCGACCGGCGTCTCGACCGGCGTTTCGAGGCCACGGAGCGGGAAATCGCAGCCCTTTCCGCCCAGACCCGGGCGGCCGAGAACCTGTTTACCAGCCAGTGGGGCCGGTTGCTCGAGGCCCTCGTGGAGCCAGGGGTGGTCGAGCTGTTTCGGGCGCGGGGGATCGCGGTCAATCGCAGCCTGGAGCGGCCGCGGGTGCGCCAAGGCGGGGAGGAGCTGGAGATCGACCTGCTGCTGGTGGACGGGGATGCCCTAGTGGTGGTGGAGGTCAAGAGCACCCTGCGGGTGAACGACGTGCGCGCGCTCCTTAAGGACCTGAAGCGGTTTCCGGAGTTCTTCCCCGAATACCGGGGCTACCGCCTGTTCGGAGCGGTTGCCGCCTTAAGTATAGACGAATCCGCGGATCGGTATGCCTATCGCCAAGGGCTGTTCGTACTGACCCTGGGGCGCGAGGGGCTGGTTATCCTGCGCAATGATGACGCCTTCCGGCCAAAGGATTTTGCCGCCGGCCCGGTCGGTGAATGTTGAAGACCAAAGACCCTCCTCCATGAACGATGACCAATTGCTGCGCTACAGCCGCCAGATCATGCTGCCGACGGTGGGTGTCGAGGGGCAGGAACGGCTGCTCAGGGCGCGCGTGCTGGTGGTGGGGCTCGGCGGATTGGGCTCACCGGTGGCTATCTACCTGGCCGCGGCGGGGATCGGGACCCTGGTGGTCGCGGATTTCGACACCGTCGATCTGTCCAACCTCCAGCGTCAGATCCTGCATACCAGCGCGCGCATCGGGATGCCGAAGGTGGACTCTGCCCGGCAGACCCTACAGGCCATCAATCCGCAGGTCAGGATCGAAGGATTCAAGGGCAGTATCGACGCGAACACCCTGCCCGCCTTGCTCGCCGGAGTGGACGCGGTGGTGGATGGCTGCGATAACTTTACCACCCGCTTCGCCGTCAATGAGGCCTGTTTCCGGGTGGGTGTGCCCCTGATCTCCGGGGCCGCCATCCGCGCCGAGGGCCAAGTGGCCGTATTCTCGGGAACGCCCGGCGGTCCCTGTTATCAGTGCCTCTATCCGCGTGACGGCAGCCTGGACGAGACCTGTGCCGCCACTGGGGTGCTCGCCCCGGTGGTGGGCATCGTCGGCAGTATCCAGGCCACCGAGACCCTCAAGCTCCTCACCGGCGCGGGCGATCCCCTGTTCGGGCGGCTGCTGCTGCTGGACGCCATGACCATGGAGTGCCGCACTGTCCGAGTCACTGCCGATCCGGATTGCCCCGTATGTGGTGTCCGACCATCCGCGGCACAATCGGGCTGTGCCGATTCCTGATCCGCGGGCTAGATCCTTAAGGAACTGTTTGGTTGAAACGGATCCTGGCGTCGTGTTGCGTTACGCCGCGTTCGATGCCGTGCCCGTCGGGGCGCGGTCCTGGGTTATTTGGTGTTGGTTGTGGGATCTGACGTGTTGGGTTACGGCGCGTTCAGTCCTGTCGCTATGCTTCGGGATCGGACAGCGCGCCTAACCCAACCTACACTTAAAGCAAGGTCCGCGCGGGCAGGCCAGGTGGGGGATAATGTAGGTGTAGGTTGCGTTAAGACGCCGGCACTGGCCTGGCCGTAGATCAACGAGCCTTGGTGCGTCGAACGCAACACGTCAAACCCTGTCCCGACGCAGGAGGGATCTTTCTTATCCCGACATAGGAGGAATCTTTTCCCTCCGGACAACGCCGAATAATTCAGGATCGCATCCGCAAAAGGTAGCGCACGAAACCGGAATTCCGATTAGAATCCACATTGCAGCGTAGAGAATTGTCGCTGCGGGCGGGTCTTCTTGTCTGACTGTCCGGCCTCCGAGTCGCTGCAGGTGGTCTGAAGGCTTGGCCTTACCTAATTGTTCCAGAAGAGGATTTTTCAATGTACAAGTCTGTAACCATGAGTGCCCTCGCCTCCGTGCTCGCGTTTGGTCTGGCTACCTCCGGCAACGCGCTTGCCGCCAAGAAGGGGTTCGAGAAGTGCTACGGCGTCGCCAAGGCCGGGATGAACGACTGTGGGGCCAAGGGCCATTCCTGCGCTGGTCAGGCCAAGAAGGACAAGGATCCGAAGGAGTGGGTCTATGTGCCCAAGGGGACCTGCAAGAAGTTAGCCGACGGTAAGCTAAAGGACAAGAAGGATGACAAGTACAAGGACAAATACAAAGACAAGGAGCTGAAAGAGAAGGAAAAGGAACTGAAGGAGAAGAAGGAAGAGGAGACAGGGGGGCTCAAGAAGATCTTCGATGATACGAAGGAAGCCCTGGGGATAGATAAGGACAAGTAAGGACTCCAACGGCGGGTGGCCGTTCAGCGGCCACCTGCTCCGTGAGTCGACTACCTCCCGGAGGAGGTCCCCTCGCCCGCAGTCCGTTTGCCTGAAAGACAAGGAGTCATCATGTCTCAACCCGGCATCATCTTCCGTGCCTTCGACCGCTGTACCGGTTTTTTCACCTTCCTAAGTCCGCTCTTCGATCTCGCCATTCGGCTCTGGGTGGCCCAGGTCTTCTTCATGTCCGGCCTGACCAAGATCCAGAGCTGGTCCGGCACCTTGGCGCTTTTCAAAGACGAGTACGAGGTGCCCTTGCTGCCGCCGGCGGTCGCGGCCGTTCTGGGTACCGCCGCCGAGCTGACCCTGCCGGTCCTGATCGCGATCGGCCTGGCTACGCGGCTCTCGTCGCTGGCCCTGTTCCTGTTCAACCTCGTCGCCGTCTATGCCTATGGCAGCTTCTTGTTCTCCGACGACGGTGCCGCGGGGCTGCAGCAACATATCCTGTGGGGCGCCCTCTTGGCGATGCTCGTCTTCCACGGTCCGGGCAAGCTGTCGCTGGATCATTTGATTTTGCGCCGCTATCGCTGATGGATCGCCGTGCCTTCCTTGCCTCCACCGGGGCCTTTCTGTCCGCCGGGGCACTCGTGCGTCTCGAGGCCTTTGCCGCGGCGGAGCCGGCAACCCTGTCCGGCGCCGGCATCGAGCCGGAAGGCTGGCGCACCCTGGGCCTGGTCCAGGAGCACCTGTTCCCGTCGGAGGCCCAGGCCCCCGGCGCGCGCGAAGTCAATGCCCTGAGCTATCTCCGGTTCGTAATGGGTTGGCAAGGGACCGATCCTGCAGAACCGCGGATCCTGCGCTCAGGTTTGGACCGGCTCCGCGAGATCGCGGCGCAAACCGCAGGCGGCACCTTCGCGGCGCTTAGTCCGTCCGCTCGCGAGCGGGCCCTGCGCACTTTGGAGGCCGAGGAGGGCGGCACCGAGTGGCTCCTGCTGGTGCTCGATTACCTGTTCGAGGCCCTGCTTGCCGATCCGATCTACGGGGGCAATCCGGACGGGATCGGCTGGCGCTGGCTCCGGGTCGAGCCGGGACACCGACGCCCTGGATTGGGTCAGCGGTATTTCGAGCTACGGGCGTAGGTGTTGGATCCCTCAAGGATCCTGGTTTGGGGAATTACCGCGATGGGTATCCATAACGACTACAAACAGTTGACAAAGGCCGAACGGGACTTCATCGCATCATACCCCTTTGCAGCGTGGGCCTTCAGGAAGGCGGCGGAGAAGGCATCCGAAGAAGCGCAGCGTCGGTTTCCTGGACCAGGCCTCCACAATAGACGTGGTGACGCCTTTCGGCACTGCTACTGGAATGCACTGATGGTGAAGGCGGTAAACGCCGAACTTGCGAAGGCGTTTGCCGATGCACACGAGGAGCGCGCGGGACAGCCGGCACGCGAGAAGAAAATGGATCTGCACAATAATGCGGTGGGCCGTGAGATCGGAAAGATCTACCGGCGCAGTAGCGACAAGCGGATTGCTAATGCGTGCGTTGCCGCGCTGAATGCTGGCCGCCTGAGGATCTTGTGATGCTTGTCGGCTCGAGTGGCCTCGCACGACTCGGCAACGGGTACGTTTGCCGGCTTTTTGCCTTGATGCTGTGCAGCAGTCTGAGCGCCGGTTGCGGTGACGTCAACGCCGACCTCCTGCAACAGATTGGGGCGACGGTGCAGGCTCGTCTCGCCGATACAAGGCCGTTACGCTTGGTTGATGTAACCTCGTTTACGTGGGATCGCGTCGCTGTCTTTCCGCCCTACACACCGCGCGCCCTGGTCGAGCGGACGCTCGGTACCTCCGTCCCTTCCGGGGCCGTTGCGATCGAGCGGCGTGACGATGTCTGCCTCCTGGTATTTCTGCGCGCCGGGAAGGTAACGGAGTGGACCCTCCTGCCCCGCAATCTCGGCGATCTGAGCGAGAGTGGTGTGTTGGCGTCGCTCACGCCCGAGACTGCAATATTTCGTGTGGCCGAGGTTGATCGCGGCGAACCCTGGATATTGCTGATTCCAGCCGCCCCGCCGGTAAACTCGCCGTAGCTACCATTCCGCGGGAAGAGCGAATCAGCACCCTGATGGGTTAATCATCCGGCTATAAAAGGGGTTGTTAACCCATGCAATAGCGATGGAAAAATTAATAATCTCAATACTCTCAATAATGCTGAGCACTTGTGCATGCGCAGATACCGAAGCAATCAGGATAAAAAATAAAACTATTTTGCTGAACACGGAAAATTGCAGTATCGAGGTCAATGGTAAAAAGTCGAATCTGGCGTTGAATCGGAACTGTTTCTTTATCAAGAAAAGCAATTCTGAAGAAATACGAATCGAATATTATAAGGATATACTTTCTTACGTGCTGCTTGTGGTAGGAACTTCAGTCGGAAATATGCCTGATTTCCCTTTAACACAATCAAGGAAGGACTGTGGCAGTCAGCTGCAGGCCATAAAAATCTCCAATATCGGTAATATTTCTTTATCCAGAGTAATATCTGATACGATTACCTGTGCCGGTATTGGTGTGGACGAAAAAGAATTTTGGATATTAGCTCATTACTAAGCGTAGCGCGAGAAAGGTCACAACCGATTTTCAGAAAAGAAAAGCAACAGATAATAATTATTGACAAGTGACATTGCCAACTCCACTGTTTATTAAATGTCAACAGCCCCTGGCTCGTTTTTTAGCCGCAAATGGACGCAAATTAAATCGGCTCCGATCTGTGTTGATTCGCATTCATTGGCGGCCGAAAGCGGAGCTGCCAAGATTCAGATTGAGTATGGGAAAATGATTCGGTAGCTTCAATCTATCCGCAGATTACGCAGATTCTCGCAGACCCAAAACGAAATAATCTGTGAAAATCTGCGTCATCTGCGGACAGAAAAGATATCGTGATCTTTTGCAACCGATTCGCGTTAATTCGCGTTCATTTGCGGCTAAAAAGACATCTCTCTCATAACCACAATCCAGCTGTCTGCATTCTTTGGGTACTGATTTGAATAGTCACTCATGAACCAGGATTTCGATGTCTGTGTCATCGGCAGCGGGGCCGGGGGCGGTCCCGTGGCCTTGACCCTCGCCCGCGCCGGCTACTCGGTGGTCGTCTTGGAGAAGGGGCCCTGGTTCCGGGAGCAGGACCTATGCAAGGACGAGCTGACCTGTTGCCGGCGTTGGATCTACACCCCGGACCCGCGCCACGAGCCCCAGATCGTGGAGACCGAGGACGATCAGGGCGGGTGGCAGGAGAGCAGCACCTACCGCTCGGCCTGGACCTTCTGGAACGGCAACTGCGTCGGCGGCTCCAGCAACTTCATGAGCGGCTATTTTCATCGCCTGAAGCCGATGGACTTCCGCCTGCGCGAGCTCTTCGGCCCGGTCGCGGGCGCCAATCCGGTCGATTGGCCCATCACCTACGAGGACCTGGAGCCCTACTATAGTCGGGTCGAAGAGGAAGTAGGGGTCTCCGGGCGGGTCACGCCCCATCCGTATCTGGAGCCGCGCAGCCGACCGGATTTCCCCTTTCCGCCGCTCGCCGAGCATCCGCTCGCGGGCCTGATCGACCAGGCGGCCACCGGGCTCGGCTATCACCCCTTTCCTACCCCGCGGGCCATTTTGCCCTATGCCGCCAAGGGGCGGGGCGGCTGCTCCTATAACGGCGGGCGCTGCGGCAGCACCGGTTGCTCCACCGGCGCCAAGGGCAGCTCCCGCGCCGCGCTGCTCGACCAGGCGGTAGCCACGGGCCGCTGCGAGATCCGTCCCCACGCCATGGTCAGCCGGTTGGTGAGCGATCCCTCCGGTCGGCTGACGGGGGTGGAGTATTACGACCGGCGTGGGCGCCTCCAGCGACTCGATGCCGGCATCTACGTGGTAGCCTGTCAGGCCATCGAGAGCGCGCGGCTGCTGCTCGGCTCCGTCGGCCCCCGCCATCCGCGAGGGCTCGCCAACGGCAGCGGCCAAATCGGGCGCAACCTGCTCTTCGCCGGGGGCGGCGCGGCCTCGGGGCGGCTGGTCTATGCCCGGCTCCCGGAGGCTCAGGCGGCGACACTCAAGGACTCGCGTACCTTCGTCAACCGGGCGTTGCAGGATTGGTACCGGATCGACGATCCCAAGTTCGGCCCACCGGCCAAGGGGGGCACCATCGACTTCGTGCACCGGCACCCGGCACCCATCGCCCGCGCCCACGATCAGGCCCAGGGCCCGGACGGACTGCGCTGGGGCCTGCCGCTCAAGCGCCGGCTGGAGTCCCACTTCCGCGACGGTATCTACATCAAGGTGGAGGCCTTCTGCGATTGGATGCCGGTCGACGATTGCTTCGTCCGTCTCGACCCCAAGCTCAAGGACAAGTGGGGACTGCCGGTAGCGCGCATCCGTACCGGTTTTCACGTCCGGAACCTCGAGGTCGGCTGGTATCTGACTACCAAGGGGGCGGAAGTGCTGAAGCGGATGGGGGCCGAGGACGTACTGCACTTCGCCTCCGGCGCCCCGCCCACCAATCTGGTTGCCGGCACCTGCCGCTTCGGCGACGACCCGGCGACCTCGGTGCTCGATCGGGATTGCCGCGCCCATGAGGTGGAAAACCTGTTCGTCACCGACGGCAGCTTCATGCCCACCGGCGGCAGCGTGCCCTACACCTGGACCATCTACGCCAATGCCTTCCGGGTCGCCGACCGGATCGTCGCCCAGCTGGGCGGGCCGAAACGGGCGGGTGACGGCACGGGCCGGGAGTCGGTCTGACTTGGGCGTTCGTAGCGGCCGTGCCGATCCGTGATCCACGCAGCAGCAGACTCCTAACAAGGCTTAGAGGCTGTCTAAAAACTAACCTATTGATTTTAAATCGGTAGGTTGGGGTGAGGATAACAACCGGAAAGAGAACCACGGATGAACATGAATGGACACGAATTCCACCGGCCCCAAAGCCCTCTCCCTTGAGAGGGTGTCGCAAAAGCCCGTCGGTGGGCGGTTGCGGGCGGAAACGGAATAACCTGATCTCCCGTTTCTTCTGCATCACACCAAGACACCAAGCCACAAGGGGTATAAAGGATTTTTTAGACAGCCTCTTAGCCTCAGACCGACGAGGCATGAATTTTTGGTAGTGGTTAATGTCTAAGTTGTAACATGACCAAGCAGCACTGACCGCTATACCCCCTCTCCCGCCGGGAGAGGGTTGGGGAGAGGGAGAAACGAAACTAATCCCACACGCGCTTTTTCGTGCAGGGCATAAACTCGACTCATTTGCAAAGATGCAGGTCCCTCGAGGAATCCTGGCCCGGCTGGCCCTGGCCGTCGCGGCCATCGGTCTGTTCCTGGTGGGCTACTACTGGGGAAACCAATACCAGCGCGCCACTTCGACTCCCCTCGCAATCGAAGGGGTCCTGATCCGACCGGCCCGCCTGCTTCCCGAGTTCACACTCCGAGACACAGCCGGGCAGCCCTTCACCACCGAGCATTTGGTGGGGCACTGGACCCTGCTATCCTTCGACGATCCAAACCAAGCCCTCGGCCAGCCAGCGGTCACGCGCATGATCGAGATACACAACCGCCTAGCGGACAATCCCGACCTCCAGGAGCGGCTTCTGCTCGTACTTGCGACCCAGCCTGAGGATTCGACCCCGGCGTTGGACTTCGACCGCTTGTCTCCGGTGCTTAGGCCCCTGTCGGGCACGGCCGGAGAGATGCAACGCCTGCGGACGGCCCTGGGAATGCCGGTGCAGGCAACTACCCCAGCCGCGGCCCAAGCGATTCCCGGCTACCTGATCGGACCCTCGGGTCGACTGTTGGCCCTGTTTCCGAGCGCCCAAACGCCTGCATCCATCGCCTCTGACCTGGCCGCCATCGCCGCCCATGACGAGACCCTGAGCCCCGATCATGATTGACAGACCACTGCGCTGGTATCACCGCCTCTACGTGGGTATCCAGTACCTGTTGCCCCATCACCTACTCTCGGCCCTCATGTTGCGGGCCACCAGGGTCCGCTGGCGACCGGTCAAGGACCTGCTCATCGGCACCGTCGTCCGCTACTATGGGGTGGACATGACCGAGGCCCGAGAGCCCGACCCCAGGGCCTATGCCAGCTTCAACGCCTTCTTTACCCGCCCCCTGCGGCAGGACGCCCGCCCCATCGCCATGCAGGAAGACGCCGTGGCCTGCCCGGCGGACGGGACCCTGAGCCAGCTCGGCACCATCGACGGCGGCCGCGTCTTTCAGGCCAAGGGATATGACTGCTCACTCCCGGAGCTGCTGGGGGGGCGTCAGGACTGGGCCCAAAGGTTCGACGGCGGGGTATTCGCTACTATCTATCTCTCCCCCCGGGACTACCACCGGGTACACATGCCCGTGGATGCCACCCTGGGGGAGATGATCCATGTCCCCGGACGGCTGTTCAGCGTCAACCCGGTCACCACGGCCCTGGTGCCACGATTGTTCGGCCGCAACGAGCGGGTACCCTGCCTGTTCGAGACCGGATGCGGCCCCATGGCCCTGATCCTGGTAGGGGCCATCTTCGTCGGCAGCATGGAGACCGTATGGGCGGGTCAGGTCACGCCCACCGGCATCCGTAGGCCCGGTCCGGCCCACGAGGGAGAGACGGTCATCCGTTTAGACAAGGGCGCGGAGATGGGGCGCTTCAACATGGGCTCCACCGTCATTCTGCTCTTCGGACCGGGCAGGATCACATGGGACCCAGGACTCAAACCCGGTGCTCGCCTGCGCATGGGGCAGCGAATCGGACGGATCCGTGAGTACGCCCCGGAGTGACCGGAGATATGAGAATGCCTATTGATCGATCAACCCTTACCCCGTATGAAGGAAAACGACGAATCACGCGAATCCACGCAAAAATCGGTTCGTGCCGGCTTGCATGATTCCTGGGTCGTGTTGACCTTTAGAAGGTCCGCACAGCGGATAGAAGGTCCGCACAGCGGACCCTACACTAACCAATTGATCGAGGCTCTTTATGGATTCCGGACTGCTTTGGAGTGCGCCGGCAAAGCGGCGCGGCCGCATCGAACCTCAGTCATGGGGGATACCAGCAGTGTTTGCCGGGAATCCGGGCCCTTAGGTTCCATCCGCGCCGCGGCGACGGCGCTTTCCCCTGGCCACAACACCCTTGTTGGGAACGGATACATCGCTAAATCCAAAGCGGCGGCAGGATGGTGCCACTTGGCCGCCCCCCGCTTATGCTTGGCGCTGTAGGTTCCGGTAAGCATCGGGGTCAGGTTGCCGCCGCATTCCAAAACGTCCGGTGGTACCCTTCCATGATCGTTGGCAGTCCGGAATCCATAAAGAGCCTTGATCGATTGTAGGGTCCGCTGTGCGGACCAGGATGTTGCAACCATTTGACACATGAAAACAGCTTCTCGTCCCCACGTGCCGCGTGGGGACGTGGAAGCTCCGCGCTGCGGAGAAGGTGGGTCGGAACAGCCTCTTGCCGACAAATCCTGGCCGGCAGGATGCCGGCGTTCCCAGCGTTACGGCGGAATACGCTGCGCTTTCCCGCCCTACGGTCCTCCCCAACCCTCTCCCGCCGAGGGTGTCGCAAAAGTTCTTTCGAACCACAGAGGACGCAGAGAAGAGCATAAGCCAATTCTCTGCGTTCTCTGTGTCCTCTGTGGTTTAAACTTCACAGGCTGGCAGCTGACACCACCGTTTTGCGACACCCTCCCTAATGGGGATGCCAAAACCTGCGGGGGAAGTTACCATATTGGAACTAGGGGATCACCTGGGAGCCGACTGTCCTCATGCACGCAGCCGATCTACTGAGCCATCGTGCCTTGCTGACGCCGGAGCGGGAGGCGTTGGTGGAGCTGGCGACCGGGCATCGCTATAGCTTCGCCGATCTCAATGCCCGCGCCAATCGTCTCGCCCATTTTCTGCGCAACCGCCTTGGAGTGGAAAAGGGGGACCGGGTATCGATCCTGGCCCACAACAGTGTGGTCTACTGTGATCTGTTCTATGCCGTGGGCAAGATCGGGGCCCTGTTGGCGCCCCTGAACTGGCGGTTGGCGGCGCGGGAGTTGGCCTATATCGTCAACGACAGTCGGCCCAAGGCGTTGTTGTGCGGGCCCGAATTTGCAGGTACCTTGGCATCATTGCGGGCCCAGGTGGACCTGGGTACCTGCGTCGCGCTGGAGGGCGCCGCTATCGACGGGGCCCTGGATTATGATACGGGCCTGGCGGCGGCACCGGAGACGGAACCGACGCGGCCATCGGGGCTGGACGCCGAGGACCCCTACTGCCTCCTCTACACCTCTGGTACCACCGGGCAGCCGAAAGGGGCAGTGATCCCGCACCGCCAGGTGTTCTTCAATTGCATCAACACTGCGGCCAGCTGGGGACTTTCGGAGCAGGATGTCTCGCCGGTGTTCGTTCCCCTGTTTCATGCCGGTGGTCTGTTCGCCTTCCTGACGCCCTTGTTCTACCTCGGCGGCAAGATCATCCTGGCCCGCGGCCTGGAGGTCGAGGAATCCTTGCGGGTCATCGAACAGGAAGGCTGCACCGTCATCCTCGGGGTGCCGACCATCTTCCAAATGTGGATGAAGTCGCCGCGGTTCGCGGCGGCGGATTTCAGCCGGGTGCGCTGGTTCATCAGCGGCGGGGCGCCTTGTCCCGAGGCCATCATGAAGGTCTGGCGGGAGCAAAAGGGTGTGGTGTTTCGCCAGGGATACGGGCTCACGGAGGTGGGTCCCAATTGCTTCAGCATGACGGACGCGGAATCCGTCCCCAAGAGCGGATCGGTAGGGAAGCCGATCTTTCACAGCGAGATGCGCATCGTCGACGAGTCCGGCGAAGAGCGACCCGTGGGCGAGGTCGGGGAGCTTCTGATCCGTGGTCCTCACGTCTGCTCGGGATATTGGAAAAACCCGGAGGCTACCTCCGAGGCCATCCGCGACGGCTGGTTTCACACCGGGGACATGGCGCGGCGCGATGAAGACGGCTTCTATTTTATCGTCGGCCGTTTTAAAGACATGATCATCAGCGGCGGCGAGAACATCTACGCCGCCGAGGTCGAGGCCGCCGTCCTGGAGCACCCGGAGATCGCGGAGGCGGCACTCATCGGCGCGCCCGATGCAAAGTTCGGGGAGGTAGGGCTGGTGGTCGTGGTGGCGCGGGAGGGCACAGCACCCGCCGCGGAATCCGTACTCCGGACCTGTGCGGATCACCTGGCGCGCTACAAGATCCCCAAACGCGTAGTCTTTGCCGACGCCTTGCCCTACTCGCCCTACGGCAAGGTGCAAAAGGCGGAGCTCAGGCAACGTTATTTGAATTTAAAGGAGGGCTGAGGTTCTGCCTCGGTAAACAGCCGGCTTGTCGATTCCAACGTCTATTCCAACCTTGGCCGGTGTCGTCGCGCAGACGGTCACCACCGCCCGGATCACCACCCGCGTCCTGTTTACCGGCCCCGAGACCGGGACCCCGGTCCTGTTCCTGCACGGCAATGTCACCTCCGCTACCTGGTGGGAGGAGGTGATGCTGAGTCTGCCCGGCACCTATCGGCCTGGGGGCTATCGAGGAATTGCGCCGGACCAGCGCGGTTTCGGCGCGGCGGACCCGAATAAAAAGATCGACGCGACCCGGGGCATGGGCGATCTGGCGGACGATGCCTTGGCCTTACTCGACCATTTGGGGGTGGCGCAGGCCCACCTGGTGGGAAACTCCATGGGGGGCTCGGTGACCTGGCGACTGCTGATGGCGGCGAGCGAACGCCTCTTGACGGTGACCTTGGTCAACCCAGGCTCTCCCTATGGTTTCGGCGGCACCAAGGACGTACAGGGCACCCCCTGCTGGGAGGATTTCGCCGGTTCCGGCGGCGGTTTGGCCAACCCTGAGTTTCTGCGCCTGGTCGAGGCCGGTGACGCTGGCCTTGACAATGCATTCTCTCCGCGCGCCGTGCTGCGGATGCTGGTCTACAAGCCGCCCTTCATCCCGGCCCGCGAAGACGACCTGGTGGCGGCCACCCTCCGGACCCACATCGGACCTGAGGATCTGCCGGGAGACAGCGTCGAGTCCCCGAACTGGCCGTTCAAGGCGCCCGGTCGCTGGGGTATGGCGAATGCCGCATCGCCCAAGTATGCCGGTGACCTGGAGGGCCTGTACAGGATCGAGCCGAAACCTCCCATACTCTGGATACGCGGTAGCCATGACCTGGCGGTCTCCGATGCGGCGGCCTCCTGCCCGGGGGCACTCGGGGCCGCGGGACAGATTCCCGGCTGGCCGGGGGCCGAGGTCTTTCCGCCTCAGCCCATGCTGGGCCAGACCCGAGCCGTGTTGGAGCGTTATCGGGCCGCCGGCGGCGCCTATGAGGAGGTGGTGATCCAAGACACCGGTCATGTCCCCTTCATCGAGAAGCTACCCGAGTTCAATCGGATCTTTCATCCCCATTTGGAGACCCCGCGGACGTAAGGTAGTTGGTGTGTCGTTTGATAGAAACCGCTTAATGCCCACCGCCAATCCGGGAAACCATGTTTGAACCGATAGGTCAAGGTCAGCAGGTGTTTACGCCGATTTCCGGGTAGCCGTTCGGAATCCATAACGGGCCTTTTTCAAGACACCCGGTAGACAATCCGGATAACAAACAAGGTAGAAACAGTCATGAAAAAATACGGTTTTGTCGCCTCCGGCGGCGGTTACAGAAGTTTTTATACGGAAGGGGCGCTGGTCTGGTTACGGCAGAATGGGGTCTCGGTATCCCATATCGCCTCCACCAGCTCGGGGAACAATATCGCCCTGGATTACCTCCTCTGGGATCAGGAGAAAGAGGAGCTGCCGCCGGTCCTTACCCGGACCATGCGCTTGAGTGTGGGAGACATCTTTCATGTCTTCAAGAACTTTCTGGGTCTGCGGCCTTCTCTGCTCCCCAACGGCTCTCACCTGTTCACCGTCGACAAGGACAGTTGCCGCAATTCCCTGACCCTGGACCAACCCGCAAGACAGGAGATCCTGAGCGGAAATCTGGCTGCCGTGAGCTGGGATGTCTTCACCACCAACCTGACGAAACGTGAGGGGAGGTCTTTCCGAATCAATGACATCCTGTCCGCAATCAATCCGGGTACGCTGGACCGCTTCATGGACGTATTTCTGGCCGGCATCACTACTATCCCTTATTTCAAGGCGGTCGAGATCGACGGCGATTTCTATCTGGAAGGCGGATACCTGGACAACACCCCCTTGAGGACCATGTTCGAAGATCCGGAAGTGGATGAGATCATCGCCGTCGATTTTACCGACTATGATTACCACGACGCGCTCAAGAAGCTGTATGCGACCCAGGTGTTCACCTTGCCGTTGAACAGCATCGACATGTATCTCCTAGTGAGCGACATCCAGCTGAGCCTACCCAATATCAAGGTCTTTACGGAGGCCAATCGCATCAACCGCATGCTCGAAGCACTCGACAAGACCTCCCTCGAGCTCGACGGGAAGACCTACTATCGCAAGCCGGTCCATGTATTGAGTCCCAAGAATCTGGAGAGCATGACCATCTCCTTGAAGGACAGTACGATCCAGAAAAAGTACTTCGAGCTTGGAAAAAACGATATGGCGGAGCTATCGGCCAATCGTTTGACATAGACGCGTGCCCCAGGGCAACCGACCTAAAAAATTTCTTGTACTCCGCTGCTGGAGGGCTTTGAATGCCGCTGCTCCGTTTCGATTGATGCTGCTGGCTTTGACGCTGGAAGGTGAGAGCCAACCAGCGGCTATGAATTCGCAATATCAATCAAAACTTAAGTGCTAGCGCACGGCTGCCTCGGATGCTACCAGCGCGGGCGCCGACCAGAGGCGTTCGAGGTTATAAAAGTCGCGCACCTTGGGCAACATGATATGGACCACTAGACCGTTGAGGTCCACCAGGGCCCATTCACCCTCCCGCACCCCCTCAGTGCCCAGGGGAGGCTCTCCCGCATCCTTGGCGCGGAAGGCGACCGTCTCGGCCAGCGCCTTGACGTGACGTTCCGAGGTGCCGGAAGCCACAATCATAAAGTCGGTCACCGTGGTCTTGTTACGCACATCCATAACCGAGACGTCCCGGGCCTTCATGTCGCCGAGGACGTTCAGGATCAGCCGTTTCAGTTGCTCTATCTGCATCGGATCTCCTCTGGACTTAAGGATTTCAGGCACAGCGTAGGATTCTAAGGGTCATTCAGGTCGATAGTAAGGGCTTGTAGGCGATACAGCCCCTCGCGTTCGATGAAGGCCAGCACGCTTGCGGGGAGCAGGAAGCGCGGACTTAAGCCCTGCGCGACCTGGGATCTGATGGCCGTGGCGGAGATATCCAGCTGGGTCACGTCCCGGCACAGGATCAGGCCGCCGGGGACCTGGGCTAGTGCTGCGGGGTCCGTGGCCAGACGCGGCTCCATCCAGCGCCGCAGCTCAGGATCCGTCACCGCGTCCGCTCCGGGGCGGCGCATGATCACTAAATGGGCCATACCTGCGATGTCCTCCCAGCGATACCAGGTCGGGAGTTCTGCGAAGGCATCCAGTCCCGTCAACAGGCAGATGGGGAGCTGGGGACCGAACTGTGCGCGTAAGGACACGAGGGTGTCGTAGGAGTAGGAGCTGCCGGTGCGTTGGAGCTCGCACGGGTCCGCGACAAACCCCGGTTGGCCTTCCACTGCCGCCCGCACCATGGCGAGACGCTGAGCGGCCGTCGCCACCGGTTGCATCCGATGCACGGCGGTCCTCAGGGGAACGAAGCGGATCTCTTGCAGCGGCAAACCCTGGAGCATATCCAGGGCCGGGCGCAGGTGGCCGAAGTGGATCGGATCGAAGGTGCCGCCGAAGATGCCGATCATGCCGCGCGCGTTCGGGTTTCCATCCGTGCGATTACCGATGAAGGTAAGTGCTTAAAGCGCCCCAAATCTTTCTCGCTATCCGACAAGAGGGAGGGGCAAGGGTTCCCACATGTTTCCGTGAAAATATGCCGAAACTTGGGTATTTTCATTAGTTGGGATGACTAACCTCACACGGCGGTCATATAAAGTTAGGGCATAAGTTGCGTCGAGTCAGTTGCCGGGTTTATCGTCAAGGTCTTTGTAAAGCGATCGTATTCCATAGTATAAGCCTTAGCCCAGCTATTATCGCTGTGATAGGGAATAATATGCTCCTCATCTTTATAGCCCGCAAATTTGGCCTCCGTAAACACACTCAAGGCCCAATCATCTTTCCACGGAGTACCAACAAAACATCTATTTATTTGAACCAGATTGTTTTTGATATCCAGAGCTTTTATCATATTGCCGACAATAAAAAAGCGGTGATTGGTTTCATCTATCCGCATGATATCGACATTAAGAATGTTTTCAACACAATCTGCCGCTTCGCTACTATGGGTAGCCGCACAACCCAATCCGGAGATTGCTGCTGCACTTATTACAATAAGGAGCTTACTTATTGAACTGATCAAAATTCCACCTCCTTTCCTCCCGTCTATCCGACGACGCTAAAAATGAACTGATGAGTTCGATACGTGCTCGATGGACTCGGATATTCGAGTCCATAAATGGATGCGCAAAGTCGCTTCGCACTTCGACGCGACTCCCTCGTGTTTTTGCGAGGTCTCTTAGTTCCTGCGAATTCTTTAGTGGTACAACTTTGTCGAGTTCTCCGGCAACCATTAGAAATCGGGAACCATCTTTCGGGAAGTTGACCACCGGATCGTACTCTTTCGGGCATCCCACGTTTGAGACGCGGCTTGGCGTCGAGTCAATGACGGCGCGATCGAAGGAGATGCCTGATCCAACTACATTTAGCAAAACGATCCCACCGAAAGATATGCCGTAGAGAAATCGCCTGCCGTGCGTTGATCCATTGATGCTGTCGAAGATTTCCTTGTAGTCATTTACAATTGCCTTCAGTCGGCGCTTTCCTTCTGAATTGCCGTAACCCCGATAGTCGAAGATGTACGCCTCAATTCCTGCTTGTGAAAAGTTGGCTAGACTGGAAAGTAGTTGATCAGCCAACATTGCGTTACCTTGAGCTACCAAGACAGAGCCAACAACAGTTCCCTCAGGGTGCATGCTTCTTAGCTTGTAGCCCCTCAAGACACGACCGTCCTTTGTCTTGTGCGATATCGGTTCTGCGTTTGGAACGTGATTAGCAACTTCTGTACTCGGCTCGCCGGCGGCACTGCTCCACAGCAAGAACATAAGAGGTTCTTGTATTGACCCGCAGATGCTCTTCTCCAGATTTTCTGGTTTGGCTACAGTGGCGGTCATCAGTATCGAGATGAGGATAAACGACGTGAGAATCAGACGAAGCTTTTGCATGTAACTTCCTCCGCGCCCCTTGTGCTGCTGCCACCTAACGCTTCACATCAGCCGACCCACAAAAGCAGAGCGAAGCGGCACTTTTGTGGGTCGGCTGGATGTGATTGGCAGCTTAAATGTTAGGCGATTCGTTCGTCCCCTCGCCCCAATCCTCGGCTGGCTGTACCTGCCAGGTGTGTCGGTAATTGTCGCATTACCGAGGCGCGAAATTAAAGAACTGCCTTCAAAGCCGCGATCATTGTCCGTACCTGGTGGTATCCTCTCTCCTCGCTTTCAGGGTAGCATTGTCCGCAACCCAGTTATCTGGGCTGTCTCGTATGCTTCTTGTCTCGCCGGACGACGTTGACGTCCCAACCAGAGCGATCCAGCTTTCTTTCTTTTCATGTCGGCCCTCGAAGATCTCGCCTGGGCGGTTGACATTCAACTCTGCGCGATGAGTTTTTTTACCGTCCTGGGGCGAGGCCGGCGAAGCCACTGGCGATCCTTATCCCCGCCAGCGGCCCGGCCGTGATTGTGAAGGCCGGTCCGGACCCTCGACAGGCCTGATGGGGGTCGGTCAGTCTTCCGAGCTAATTATCAGGGCGCCTGCTCGGGCTTAAGGGAAGACCCGCGGTAACGCGTGCGGCAGGCCAGAGCTGGCCTGATCAGGCCTAGCAATCCCACTTATCACAGGGTCTCCGACCCGTGGCGGCCCTCGACCGGACTTCAGCAGACCCGATGAGATCGATTCCGTCTTCGAGAGAGCTAATTACATCGGGGCCACCAGCAGGCTTCGATCCGATAATGCATTCGGCAGATAGAGCTGGCCGGATCCAGACTAATCTTATCACAGAAGTCCCCTGACCCGTGGCAGCCCTCGACCGGACCCTCGGCAGGCCCAATCGGATCAGCCCCAGCCTTCCGAGCCAATTATCGGGCCTGCTCAGGCTTGGGAAGACCCGATAACGCATTCGGTAGGCCCGATCTGGCCGGATCAAGCCTGCTTGAAATCCCCACATATCAGGGGGCCTTCCCGACGCGTGGCAGGATCCTCTGCAGCATCCGGATCCCGGCCAACCTTCCGAGCCACGGTCAAAGTGAAACGGAGCGGCTATGGCTCATGGGATCTCTGAAACACTCCGCGGCGCGGAGCTTGGGCGTTCCCACGCAGCGCGTGGGAACGAGAAAGATACAAAGCGCATCGCGTGCGGCGCGGAGAATCAGCGGATTTGTTCGCTCAACAGCTGTAAGATGCGTTCTGCGGTAGCGGAAGATGCGGGCTGGCCGACCTGGTCACGCACGACGACGCGGGTCTGGGTGCCGTCGCCCATGAGCTTGACCTGGTACTGGGCGACCCCTTTTTCGTCATCGCGACGCCAGAACGCGAGCCTCGATCCCCAACTCTTTTTTCTCTCACCTTTTGCCGGATCATCGTATCGGACATAGTAGACCCCACGCATACGGTCCCGGTCCTCCACCGCGAAACCGACTCGATCCAAGGCCACTCCGGTCAGGCGCCAGGCCCGTCGGTACTCATCGGAAATGATCAGCAGGCTCTCCCCGCCGGGACCCTTGGCAAGTCGCGATTTCGGGCGTTTGGTTGCCTGCTGCTTAGCCGCAGCCAGCTCGCTTTCCGGTTGCTTGGAGGCACCAAGGTAGACCATGAGCCGACGCAACATGGTTACCTCCTTGCCCGGATCCGCAGGGGCCGGCTCCCAGACGGACGACGCTTCCCCGCCCGCCACACTGGTGCGCAGATGTTCCTCCATGGCCCGGTGGGTCAGATACAGATCGGTCATCCCGGCACTTAGACCCGGCTCGATACGGACGCGATACTGATCGCGTATGGAGGTGGAATAGAGCCCATCCACCACCTTACGCAGTAGTTTGGTAACGAAGTCTCGACGGATCTCGGCCCGATTCTCCAACCAATCGGTCTTCATGATGCCGGTGGACGGGTCTTGCTCCACCAGCAAGATACCTTGAGAACGCCAGAAGCTGATTAGCTTCGGCCACACCTGTTGGGGTGAGCCATCGATCTCGAGCCAGCGATTATTCCCCTCGCGGCGCAGTTTGACGTCTTTCACCTCCGGCAGCACTTGGGCGCTGCCCGCGGTCCGGCGCCGCGCCGATTGCTCGCCCACATACTCGGAGTAGGTGGTGGCCCCATCGAGCGGCGGGACGTCCATGGCATCGTCAAAGCTGCCGGCGGTCAGGTCCGGCGGAATCTCCAAATTCTCCGCCGCCTCGCGTTGCTTCTTGTATTGCAGGCGTTGATCGGGTAGATAGTCGCCCACATTCGGTGTACTACCGCATGCCGATAGCAGCAGTACACTCAACATAATAATCGCGAGGGCCAGCGTGTTCCGCATCGGGGTTGCGCTTCTGTTATCGCAAGGCCCTTCGGCAAACCGCATCGAAGGCACCCCCCTTGGGCAATTCCTTGAAGAATAATTCATAGCACACGCCCGCTTGCTTGTCTTTTCGTCTAACGTCCAAAGTCGTTCGCTGCTTCGTGGCCTACCCTCCGCACTCAGGGTAGGTTCTCCGCTTGCCACTCGCCCTAAATGACGCCTGCCTGCTCCATGGCGGCTCGCACGGTGGGCTGCGCGTCTGCCGTCAGCCAGGTCAGCGGCAATCTGATCCCCCGCGCTGACAGCCCCATCTCAGCGACCGCCCATTTCACGGGTATCGGGCTGGACTGCACGAACAGACCGCGGTGCAGGGGATCGAGGCGGGCGTTGATCGCCAGCGCCTCGTCACGCCGACCGGACAGGGCCGCGGCACACATCTGCTGCATGAGCCGGGGGGCAACATTGGCGGTCACCGAGATATCCCCGTGACCACCCTGCAAGATGAACTCGCAGGCAGTCGCATCGTCACCACTGAGCAGGTCAAAATCCTCCGCGCACAGTGACTTCAAGCGGACGAGCCGCTCCAGGTCTCCGGTCGCCTCTTTGATACCCACGATATTCGGAATCCGGGACAAACGCGCCGCGGTCTGGGGCAGCAGATCACAGGCCGTCCGACCGGGCACGTTGTACAGGATTTGTGGCATCTCCACGGCCTCGGCGATGGCCTTGAAGTGCAGATACAGTCCCTCCTGGGTCGGCTTGTTGTAATAGGGTGTGACCAACAAGGCTGCGGCCGCTCCGGCCCGTTGCGCGCAATTGGTCAGCGCGATGGCCTCGGTGGTGGAATTCGCACCGGTACCTGCGATCACCGGGACGCGACCCGCGGCGAACTCCACGACGCTGCGCACGAACGCGCAATGCTCCTGCTCATCCAGGGTCGCGGATTCTCCAGTGGTCCCGGCGGCAACGATTGCCGAGGTGCCAGCTTCCACGTGGAAATCGACCAGCCGACGTAGGGAATCCTCGTCGATCCGGCCATCTTCATGCATGGGTGTGATCAAGGCAACGATGCTACCGCGAAACATAACAAGGCGACTCCGGGATGGGAAAATTAGGGCATATTATCTTGCCGTGACTCGGGTAGCACAACCTAACTGCTTTTCCAGCTACCAGTCGCCAGCTACCAGTCGCCAGCTACCAGTCGCCAGCTACCAGTCGCCAGCTACCAGTCGCCAGTCACCAGTCACCAGTCACCAGTCGCCAGTCACCAGTCGCCAGTCACCAGTCGCCAGTCACCAGTCGCCAGTCACCAGTCACCAGTCACCAGTCGCCAGTCACCAGTCACCAGTCACCAGTCGCCAGTCACCAGTCACCAGTCGCCAGCGATTCTCCTCCGTAGGTGTAGAAACGCGTCGCTGGTAGCTGGCAGCTGGCGACTGGTAGCTGGTAGCTGGTAGCTGGTAGCTGGCAGCTGGTAGCTGGTAGCTGGTAGCTGGTAGCTGGTAGCTGGCAGCTGGCAGCTGCATTCCCCGGCCGTGGGCTTCGAGGCGCGCCCGAGCCCATGCTAAACTCAAGTCCGATCCAACCGCTGACAAGACTCATTGGGATTTAAGACCATGCCCACGCAGAAGACCTACCTCGTGCTCTCCGCCCTGGGGGAGGATCACCCCGGCATCGTGGATACCTTGTCCAAGACCATCCTCGAGCAGGGTTGCAACATCGAGGACAGCCGTATGACCGTCCTGGGTGGAGAGTTCGCGGCCATCCTTTTGGTACAGGGCAAGTGGAACACCCTGGCCAAAATCGAGAACGCATTGCCGGAGCTCGAGCGGCGATTGGGCATGACCATCATCTCCAAGCGTACCGGGGAGCGAACCGCCGAAGCCAACCTGTTGCCCTATGCAGTGGACGTCATCGCCATGGACCACCCAGGCATCGTCAACAACCTGGCCGGGTTTTTCTCAGAGCGCGGCATCAACATCGAAGACCTGACGACCAGCACCTACGCCGCCGCACATACCGGAACGCCGATGTTCGCCGTGCACATCACCATCGGCATCCCCGCGGACATGCACATCGCAACGCTCCGCGAGGAGTTCACGGATTACTGTGATGGGTTGAATCTGGACGCCGTACTCGAGCCGCTGAAGGGGTGAGGCGATATTTGGGAAGCTGCCCGGCTAAAAGCAATCCTGAATGATTTAGCGCGGTTTGGTGTACCGAACTTTCTTTATCCACAGATTACGCAGAGTTCCACAGATTAAGAACGAAACAATCTGCGTAATCTGCGGAATGAATCCTCCCCGCCCCAAGGGGCGGGGTATCAATCGGATGGAAGTCTTTTTTCTCGCCGCAAACAGCGGGGAATTCGACCCACAGAGATTAAAAAGACGCTTTCTCTCGTTCCCACGCGGCGCGTGGGAACGAGAAAAAACCAATCTAAGGAGATCACGAATGAGCCTAACCATCGGCGACAGAGCACCCGACATCGTGCTGACAACCACCGGCGAGAAGCGGTTGCAGCTATCCGATTTTCGCGGCAAAAACCTGGTGCTCTTTTTCTATCCCAAGGCAAGCACACCCGGTTGCACGACGGAGGGGCAGGACTTCAGGGACGCCGCTGATGCCTTCGCGGCGACCGCCACCAAGATCCTGGGCGCATCCCGGGACGGACTCAAGGCCCAGGAGAACTTCAAGGCCAAGCACGCCTTTCCTTTCGACCTGGTCTCCGACCAGGACGAGGCCTTGTGCAAGCTGTTCGACGTCATCAAGCCCAAGAAGATGTTCGGTAAGGAATACTTGGGGGTAGAACGCAGCACCTTTCTGATCGACAAGACGGGCGTACTGCGTCGGCAATGGCGGAAGGTGAAAGTCAAGGGCCACGTGCATGAGGTCCTCGCGGCCGCCGAGGAACTGGACCCCTGAGTCCGAATCCCCCTCCGTCGATGGCCGTCAGGAGCCTTTCGATGCTGCGTTTCGAACCGCGATTGACGCTGAGGCATGGTGGGATTCGGAAATGACCAAACGCGATAATGACAGGCCCCGCCTCTTCGTCCTCGACACCAACGTGCTGATGCACGACCCCACGTCCCTATTCCGCTTCCATGAGCACGACATTTATCTGCCCATGGCCGTGCTCGAGGAGCTCGATAAGGGCAAGAAAGGGATGTCGGAGATGGCACGGAACGTGCGCCAGGTCAGCCGCTTTCTCGATGGACTCATGAGCGGCGCCGACCAGGAGAAAATCGCCGCCGGACTGCCTCTTACGCCGTTTATCGAGAACAGCGGCTCCCATACGACCGCAGCCAACGGGCGCATCTTTTTCCAGACCGCACCATTGGACCTCGACCTCCCGGCGTCACTGCCGGGCAGCAACCTCGACAACCACATCCTGGGCACCGCCCAAGCCCTCCAGAAGATCCACCGGGACCACACCGTCATCATCGTCTCCAAGGACATCAACCTGAGAATCAAGGCGGCGGTTCTGGGTATCCCGGCGGAAGACTATGCCAACGACCAGGTACTGGACGACGTTTCGCTGCTCTACACGGGGCAGGAGGAGCTGCCGGAGGGCTTTTGGACCTGTCACGACAAAGCCGTGGAGTCCTGGCAAGCGGCCGGCCGCACCTTCTACAAGATCAAGGGGCCGGACATCGCCGACTGGTATCCGAGCCAGTGCCTTTATTGCGAGGAAGACGAGCGCTGCGAGGCCATCGTGCGGGAGAAGCCTTCCCCCACCGCGGCGATCATCGAGCTGGCCGAGGATTTCCGCTCGCCTCGGCACAACGTATGGGGCATCACCGCGCGCAACCGGGAGCAGAATTTCGCCCTCAATCTGCTCATGGACCCGGGGCTGGACTTCGTTACCCTGCTCGGGGCCGCCGGTACCGGTAAGACCCTGCTGGCCCTGGCCGCCGGCCTATCCCAGGTGCTGGACCGCAATCTTTACCGCGAGATCATCATGACCCGGGAAACGGTGCCGGTCGGGGAGGACATCGGCTTCCTGCCCGGAACCGAGGAGGAGAAGATGGCCCCCTGGATGGGGGCCCTCATGGACAACCTGGAGGTACTCACCCAGACGGAGGGCGGTGAGTGGGGCCGGGCGGCAACCAATGATCTGTTGCGTAACCGCATTCGCATCTCCTCCCTCAACTTCATGCGCGGGCGCACCTTCTTACGCAAATACATCATCCTGGACGAGGCCCAGAACCTCACGGCCAAGCAGATGAAGACGCTGATCACCCGGGCCGGACCCGGCACCAAGATCGTCTGCCTGGGCAACATCTCCCAGATCGACACCCCCTACCTCACGGAGACCAGCTCCGGACTCACCTACGTGGTCGACCGCTTCAAGGATTGGGCACACGGCGGACACATCACCCTGATCCGCGGCGAACGCTCGCGGTTGGCGGATTTCGCATCCGAGTGTCTATAACCGGCGGAATATCCGCCAATACCATTGTTTAAGAGGCTGTCTAAAAACTAACCTATTGATTTTCGGCTGGCTCCCCAGGCTCCAGCGTGGGAACGAGCGTGAAACGACGAATCACGCGAATCCTCGCGGATGTCAGGTGTCAGGTCTTGATGCCGACTCCGCGGCGCAGCAGGTGGAGGCTGTAGAGGGTCAGCACGGCGATAAAGCCCAGGATGATCGCGAAGGCCACGCCCACCGGGATGTCGCTCACCCCCAGCAACCCGAAACGGAAGGCGTTGACCATATAGAGCACCGGATTGGCGAGGGACAGGTTCTGCCAAAAGGCCGGCAAGAGCTCGATCGAGTAGAAGACCCCCCCCAGATAGGTCAGGGGTGTGAGCACGAAGGTGGGGATGATCGAGACGTCATCGAAGCTGTTGGCATAGATGGCATTGATGAATCCCCCGAGGGCGAACAACACGGCGGTGAGTATGAATACCAGGATGGTGATGCTATAGCTGTGGATCTGGATCCGGGCAAAGACCAAGGCCACCAGGGTCACTAGGACACCGACCACCAGGCCCCGAGCGACGCCGCCGGCGACGAAGCCGGCCAGGATCACCCAATTGGGAACAGGGGCGATCAGCAGCTCCTCCACATAGCGGGAGAACTTGCTCGCATAGAAGGAACCCACCACGTTGGCGAAGGCATTGGTGATGACCGCCATCAGCACCAGGCCGGGGACGATGAAATCCAGATAAGCGAAGCCACCCATGGGCCCGATGCGTTCGCCGATGAGCCGGCCGAAGATCACAAAGTAAAGGGTCGTGGAAATGGCCGAGGGCAGCACCGTCTGCACCCAGATCCGCGAGAAGCGCCGGATCTCCTTGACCAGGATGGTGGAGAAGGCGATCCGGTAGTGCCGCCAGCGATTCATGCCGGCAGGTCCCTACCGCCCCTGTCGTTTTCCACCAGGGTCAGGAACAATTGTTCGAGCCGGTTCTGCTTGTTGCGCAGGCCCACGACCTCGATGCCGGCGTGCGACAGGGCCTCGAACAGACCATTGATGCTGGTGTCCTCGGCTACTTCCACCTCCAGGGTGTGGTCGTCGCGCTGCTCGAGCACGAATCCGTCGCGCTGCGGTAGCCGCGTCGGCCGCCGCTTGAGATCGAGTACCAAGGTTTGGGTCTTCAATCTGCCGAGCAGGGCCCCCATATCCACATTCTCCGTGATCCGGCCGTCGTTGATGATAGCGATATTGCGGCACAGGCTTTCTGCCTCCTCCAGATAATGGGTAGTGAGGATGATGGTGGTGCCGCCGGCATTGAGCTCGCGCAGGAAGCGCCACACGGCATGGCGGATCTCGATGTCCACCCCGGCGGTGGGCTCGTCCAGGATCAACAGCCGTGGCCGGTGTACCAGCGCGCGGGCGATCATCAGGCGTCGTTTCATGCCGCCAGACAGCACCCGCATCTGCGAGCCCCGTCGGTCCCAGAGGTCGAGCTGACGCAGCGCGTATTCCGCCCTCGCTTCGGCCTCGCGCCGCGGGATACCATAGTAGCCGGCCTGATTGATAACCACCTCGATGACCGGGAGGAACAGGTTGAAATTGAACTCCTGGGGCACCAGGCCCAGGCTGGCCTTCACCAGCTCCGGCTCCCGATCCAGATCGTGGCCGAAGACATGCACCTCGCCCCCGGTCTTGGTGACCAAGGAGGCGACGATGCCGATCAGGGTCGACTTGCCGGCGCCGTTGGGTCCGAGGAGGGCGAAGAAGTCACCCTCGTCCACCGTCAGATCCACACCTCTCAGGGCCTGATGGCCGTTGCGGTAGACCTTGGTGAGCTTTTTGACGGCGAGTGCGGGCATGGAAATGGCGAGTATAACAGCGGGTGCAGCGGTTAAACTAGGTGCCCCTGGTATGCTTTTCAACCCAATGCCATTAAGTTAAGCGTTACTGGTCAACAAACAAGAGGAGAAACGACGAATCACGCGAATCCGCGCGAAATTGTCATCCCGAACCGAAGGGAGGGATCTTGTTCGCGCCGATTCGCGCGCTTCGTCGTTTTCTCTTCCGCATCCTGATCGACCACGACAAGCGGTCAGCAGCTAACTTAATGGCATTGCCCCCCACCCAGCGAACCTGACCGCACACCAAAGGATAAATTAATCAATGCCGATACCGGAATACATTAAAGATATCGAGCACATTGCAAGGACGGCCCGTTCCGAATCGAAGCTCGAAGGGGAGTTCAACCGGATATTAAAGGAGTGCCTGGCTGAATTTGGCGTCGATTTTAATCCTCATGTAAATGAAACACTAAAAAGCATGGGCCTCTCTCAGGTGGATGCCGATCGTCCGGATGGTGTATTTGGTCACATCGTCTATGACTACAAGGCCCCGAAAGTCCTGTCGTCTGTTAAGGGTTTACAGGGGGCAAAGCAACAAATTGAGAGATACCTTGACCGCATCACCGGAGGTCATAAAAGGGATGCCGTAGCTTGTGGGCAATGGTTCGGTTATGTCTGCGATGGAATTACCCTTGTATACTGCCGTTCTAATTCACGAGTTTGGCAGTGGTCGCGCCCCTTGCCGATTACGGAAAGCACATTGCTCTTTCTCGTACATGCTTTCCGATCACTCCAACGCAAGCCCTTAACGGCGAAACTTCTTAGCTCGGCTTTCGGCAAGGAATCCGAGGTAGCCCAAGAACTCATCCGCGTGATGTGTTCCCACCTCTCGAAGCCACGACACAGGACCAATATGCTATTCAGGGAATGGAAGAGATTGTTTGAACAGGTTTCTATGTACGGCCTTGATCAACTTCCTTCTCTTAAACAATGGGCCGTGGATAATGGTATAGCAACCAAGGATGCTTCACATATCCTTTTTGCAGTGCACAGCTATTATAGTCTGGTGGTCAAGATTGTCACTTCGGAGCTACTCTCGATCTCAACCCACAATACATTTTCCGTATGTGAAGAAGTCACAGCAACGACTACAATCGAAGACCTTTATGCTGTGATGACTCGCATAGAGAATGGTGAGTATTATCGGAGATATCGCATCAGCAATTTTCTCGAAGGTGATTTTTTCAGCTGGTATATGAATGAACGATCACACCCTTTAGCCTCAGCCATAAGGGAGATCGCTCGTGAATTCCTCCAATTTGAACCAGCGAGCGCAATTCTTTTGCCGGAAGCAAAACGAGACCTGTTGAAGGAGTTTTATTCGTCACTTGTAGATGAACAAATTCGGCATGATCTCGGTGAATACTATACGCCCGACTGGTTGGCACAGCATCTGCTCAACCAAGCGGGATACCAAGGAGACTTGCATACGAAAGTTCTCGATCCTGCCTGCGGCTCCGGAACTTTTCTGGTTGAAGCCATTATCCGCTTAAAGGAGATCTGTTTTTCCGAAGGACTTTCAGCGCTTGAAACCCTGGAAACAATCCTGGCTAATATCAAGGGTCTTGATCTCAACCCGCTTGCTGTAATCTCTGCCCGCGCCAACTATATTCTTTCCATCTATGATCTTGTCTTCGATCTCGGCCACGATATCGAATTACCCGTGTATCTGGCTGATTCTATTAATGTTCCCGTTAAAAAACAAGACAGAGACGGCTCCAGGTATCTCGAATATCGCCTTGATACCGAAGTCGCAGATTTTGTACTTGAAATCCCATGGGAGCTTGTGCATTCACAGGTTATTGGACATGTCCTTTTCGCATGTGAAGAGGCCATCCTACGAAAGCAACCGTTCGACAGGTTTTTACGCACAATCCAACGGAATAAACAAGTTGCCCCTCATCTTTCTGATAACGTCGTCGAGCGGTTGCGCCGTTTTTATGATGTCATTGAATCCTTAGAGTCCCATGATTGGGATAAGATCTGGTGTCGCATTATTAAGAACAACTTTAGTCCTCATGGCTTTTCACCATTTGATTTGATTATTGGAAATCCACCTTGGGTACGCTGGAGCAGATTGCCGGAAACATACCGTAATCGTGTTAAAAATTTTTGTAACTACTATGGCCTCGTATCCGGTCGAGGATATTCGGGTGGTATTGAAAGTGACATTTCCACGGTAATTATTTTCAGTGCCGCGGACAACTGGCTCCGGGATGGTGGACTGATTGCCTTTCTTATCACTTGGACGGTCTTCAAAAGCAGCTCCGCACGTGGCTTCAGGATCGGCAGCTTACCTGGAGATACCGGCCTCAAGGTAACGCTGATTGAAGATATGACCAACCTACAGCCTTTCCCTGACGCAACGAACGAAACAGCCGTTTATATTGCCGAAAAAATACACCCTTCACACAATACCCAGTTTCAGAAGACAACCTGCAAGATTTGGAAACCTCAGCGGGGAAAGGCCCGTGTCGCTCCTTCCATGCCGCTTTCCGAAGTTTACGAGAGGTGCAAGATCGAGGAAGGCGTGGCCTGTCCTATCGGTGAATGGGGTACGCCTTTCTTCACCGGAGACATGGCACACTTCAGACAATCGGCCTTTCTCAGAGGAAAGAGTCCGTACTTAAACGCATCGCACCGGGGAACCATCTCGGATTGCGCACGTGTTTATTGGGTGAAGGTGCTCAGGTACTCCTCCGAAACGAAGCGTGCCCTCATCCGAACGCTGACAGAGGAGGAATTACCCCGCGCTCGTACCATCGACCCTGTTGCAGGTGCATGGATCGAAGCCGATCTCTTGTTTCCCCTTATACGCGGACGTGATCTTGGACGCTACTGCTCGAGCACTGATGGTTGGTACCAGATTATTCCCAACAAACACTATGAGAAGGTGGAATCGGAAGAGGATTTTGCAGACAAATATCCGCTTGCTTATTCCTATTTTAAGAACTATGAAAGTATCTTGCGTAATCGTTCCTCTTACAAACGCTATCAGAGGCACCTACCCTTCTATGTAGTCTATTGCGTCGGAGACTACTCCTTTAGTACCTACAAAGTTGTCTGGATGGAACAGCAGGCACCGGGGTCATTTCGTGCTTCGGTTGTGTCCGAAGATAAAAGCTCGATCGTACCCAATAGGCTTATTATTCCCGACCATAAGCTGTACTTTACGTCATTCGATACCGCCACCGAAGCCTATTATCTCTGTGGGTTCCTCAATTCTCTTCCCGTGCGCACTTGGCTTGGTGGGTTTCTTCTCGATAAGCAGATCGGCACAACCATTTTCGAGCATATGAATGTTCCCCGATTCAATCCAGGTAATGAGGCCTCCAAGCGCATCGCGGTTATTTCAGAAGCCGCGCACGCAGACCGTGACGGGACAAAGAATAAAAGGTTTCTGCAACATAAAATGGAAGAGCAGCTCACGGAGTACGTGAGAAAAGTATGCACATAAGGCGAGCAGATTGAGACCCCGGCGGGCTATCGATACAAGCCGAGCGGGTCCTGGAGATTCACCCCGTCCATGAAGGGGATACGACGGTCGTTGTTGGTGAGCTGGTAGATCCTGCCGATCCAATTGCCTACCACGCCTTCGGCGGTGTCATGCCAGGTGTTGTCGAGGCCGGTAATGATGTGCGCCTCGGGAAACGCCGGCGGCTCGTGGCCACTCTCTCGGGCCGCAAAGACCCGCTCCCGATGTTCGTCGAGGATAGCGCGGTCTCTGATCCCGATGTAGTGCTCCGGAACGGGGGGATAGTCGTCCCTGTGCGCAGCGGCGAAGCGATTGACCTCGCGCTTGTATTCCTTGAGCAAGGAGACGGTGTCGTACTCCGGGTGGCCCTGGAAGAAGACGATTCGGAATCCGTCTTCACTCACCGCGAGATGGACGCCGGCCTCGTCGCTTTCCACCAAGACGTGCAGTCCCGCGGCATCGAACTGGTCGCGGCCGATCTCGTTGAAGCGTGAGTGGGGGACGTCGAACAGGGTGTTGACGTCATTGACCAAGGGGTGCCGCCGGTCGACCACTCGGTGTGGATAGACCCCCCAGCGCTTGTCGGGTAAGGGATGGCGGCGCTGGCCGTAACGGAATTGCAGCACGGCATGGGTGGCGAGGCAGGAGCAGAGGGTCGAGGTGACATGCCCGAAGGCCCAGTCGATAACCTCGATCAAGGGCCGCCAGAAGGGCTCGTCTGCCAGATTGGGATGGCTCACATTAGCGCCGGTGATGATGAGCGCGTCCAGTCCCTCCGCCCGGATGCGATCGAAATCTCGGTAATAACGGTCAATGTGCGCCTGGGCCGTGGGGGACCGTTGCAGCTCCCGGAGGGTGAAGGGGTAGACATAGAATTGGGCGATCTGATTGCTCTCGTTGATGAGGCGTAGAAACTGCCGTTCCGTGGCCGCCAAGGCCGCATCCGGCATCATGTTCAAGAGCCCGATGTGCAGCTCACGGATATCCTGCTGCAGCGCCCGGTCCGGCTCCAGAATGGACTGGCCTTCTCGGCGCAGCTGCGCGAACGTCGGGAGATCGGTATTGGCGACGATCGGCATGTCAGGCCCCCTTGCTGGCGATGGCCTGCTCGAGCAGGCCCAGGAAGTCCTGTTCGTCACGCACCTGCATCGCCTCCGTGGCGCTGACCTGGTAGCCATGGGGTCCGGCGATGGCCTCGTATCTGGGGACCCGGGTATGGAAGAGTCGGGGAAAGACCCAGCGCGTGAAGTCGTCCGGGTCGATCTGGGCCACAAACTCCAGACGGTGCAACGCCAGGTAATCCTTGACCGCGGTCTTCAGGAACTCCGGTCGATAGTAGAGCGGCTTGGGATCGGCCTGGGCACGCTCGATGAGCATAGTCTTGTCCTGATCCGGGACCCGGATGTAGAGGATCAGGCTGTGGCGGGCGAGCAGATCGATCACCGCCGGCTCGTCGAGCTCGCACAGGCTGCCGCCGACATCATTGACGAGGTGGCGGTAGCCGTAAATCTCCTGCGCCTTGCGCACAAACTCGGGTAGATCCTGCATGGCCCGGATCTCCGCGTCCCGGTACAGGGCCTGACGACGGTTGAACTCGCCCAGCGGGAGCCCACCGCGCTCCGGATTTCCGAGCTTGCCGATGAAGCTCAGCACCGGCCCGAGGTCGTCCACCTTGATGTTGTTACGCACGAAGATCCAATCGCGCCGCAACAGGTCTCTGAGAAAGGGTACCTGCATGGCCTGGCTCTTGATCAGGTCGAGGATGGGCTCGTCCAGGTACCGGGTCCCGATCCGGTAGTCGCCCGAGTAGTGAAACCAGTCCTGGCGCCGCAGCAGAGTCGAGAGGCAGGTCTTCCCCACGCCGGACATGCCGAGCAGGGTAACGCACTTGTTCCCCCAGGCGCGGAACTCGTCGACGGTGAACTTCAAGCCAGGTCCTCCTTGGCAAACCGGGGCCAGTCAAATCCGAATGATAACATTCGAGGACCTGTAGGATGGGCAAAGCAAGCGTCCATCAGGACGGTTCATAAGGTCTCGGTCATTTCGCGGAGGTTCCCGGACCGCGGCTGCCTGAGGGTGCACAAAGCGCAGCGTGCCCATCAACAGTGGGCTGCCGGCGGCAAAGCGTAGGCTGTATTGAGCGCCTGTCTGCGTACAGGGACGCACAGGCAGGCAGCGAACCGCATTGCCGACGATCGTTTGCATTGCGGCACATTGGAGATCTGCTTATAGTTTTGTTCCTTACGATTATTTGGGTGCATTCGTGGCTCAATCAGTCGCCAGCAACCCGCGTAGGGCGGGTAAGCGGCCCCCCGCGCGGCTGCGGTAGCCCCATGAGTCGGGGCCGCGCAACCCGCCGGCCAGTCGCCGGCTTCCAGCGGGCAGCAGCCGGCGACTGGTAGCTGGTAGCTGGTCGATACGATTCGCTGCGTTCAGCACATCCTCGCCATGTTCTGATTCTACGGGCTTTGCTCAACACGGCTGGAAGCAACCGCAAACCCCGTAGGCGGGCCTTTACTCGATATTCGCGGCCCGCTTGAAATGGTCCGTCAGCTGCTTGCCGTAATCGATGGCGCGGTCCAGCTCCGCTGTGTACTTCTCGACCGCGCCGGAGGATGTGGCGAGCGCCACTTCGTGGGCCTTGGCGTCCACGGCACTTGCCGCACGCTCGGTGTAGCTACGGGCCTCGCCGCCGGTTGCGAGCTGGAAGGGGCCGGTCAGCCGGCGTGCGTCGACCTTATTCAGGATGGCATGGACGCAAATCCGCTTGCCCGATGCCGATCCGGCTGTTGAGAGGGTATCGGCCATATGGTAGCTTGGAGTTTCCAGACAAACCCTCGGGAAATACCCCGTAGCTCAATGCCATTAAGTCAAGCCCCCAAACCTCTCTCCCAGCGAGGGTGTCGCAAAAGCTCCTCTCCCGCCGGGAGAGGGGTTGGGGAGAGGGGGTGCAGCTTGTGGCGTGCCCAACCCACTACGAATGGCGATGTTTCCATTTAGACCTTAACCACTACCGGAACCTGTATCCTATCAACACCGACGCTGCCCAAAGCAGGAGGACATCATGCTGTATCAAAAACCGCAATTCAAAAATCAGTACGAAAACTATATTGGGGGAGAATGGGTGGCCCCGGTTGACGGTGAATATTTTGATGATGTCTCGCCCGTTGACGGAAGTCTGGTTACCAGGGTCCCGAAATCCAACCATAAAGACATCGACTTGGCTGTTAAAGCTGCTTGGAAGGCGGCTGAGACTTGGGGAAAAACCTCAGTGACCGAACGGAGTAATCTCCTGTTCAAGATCGCCGATCGCATAGAGGAGAACCTGGAAAAGCTGGCCTTGGTAGAGACTTGGGATAATGGTAAAGCGATCAGGGAGACGCTGGCGGCGGATATCCCATTGGTAATCGATCACTTTCGTTATTTCGGTAGCGTCATTCGCGCCGAGGCAGGAGAGGTGAGCGATCTTGATGCCGACACAGTTGCGATGGAGATCCATGAGCCATTGGGGGTAGTGGGTCAGATTATCCCATGGAACTTCCCAATCCTCATGGCGACCTGGAAGCTGGCCCCGGCACTAGCGGCCGGCAACTGCGCGGTTCTAAAACCGGCGGAACAGACGCCGGTATCCATCCTGTTCGTGATTGAAGCGATTGCCGATTTACTGCCTGCCGGGGTGGTGAATGTGGTTAACGGCTTCGGTCCGGAAGCAGGTAAGCCCTTGGCAACTCACCCGGATATCAAAAAAGTCGCATTTACGGGTGAGACCACGACCGGTCGGCTCATCATGCAATATGCATCGGAAAATATCATCCCCGTGACTTTAGAGCTGGGCGGTAAATCACCGAACATTTTCTTCGAAAGCGTCATGGCAGAGGACGACAACTTCCTCGACAAAGCCGTTGAGGGGCTCGTCTTGTTTGCGTTTAATCAAGGTGAAGTCTGCACTTGCCCATCTCGCGCCTTAATCCAAGAGAATATCTATGATGAGTTCATGGAACGGTGTCTAAAGCGTATCGAGGCCATCACCATGGGTGACCCGCTGGATGCGAACACCATGATGGGGGCGCAGGCATCGAACGATCAGTATGAAAAGATATTGAATTACATCGATATCGGTAAACAAGAAGGCGCGGAACTCTTGATCGGTGGTGGGGCTTATACTAATAAGACTTACCCGAACGGCTATTATGTTATGCCTACCCTATTCAAGGGCAACAATAAGATGCGTGTTTTCCAGGAAGAGATCTTCGGCCCCGTCTTGTGCGTGACGACATTCAAAGATGAAGCCGAAGCATTGGAAATCGCCAATGATACCCTATATGGACTGGGTGCCGGCGTATGGACACGCGATGTGCATCAAATGCAGACACTCACCCGCGGCATCGCAGCAGGTCGCATCTGGTGTAATTGCTTCCATCTCTATCCTGCCCATGCTTCATTCGGCGGGTATAAGAAATCCGGCATCGGACGGGAAACCCATAAAATGATGCTCAATCATTACCGTCACACCAAGAATGTGTTGGTGTCTTACGATAAGAATCCGTTGGGGTTCTTCTAAGCACATAATCAGGTCCAGGCGGTTCATAACGAACTGCCTATACTTTTGTAGGGCAATGCCGTTAAGTTAAGCGTCGAGCCCGTTTGGCCCAATCGCTGCTACCCGCGAAAGATCAAGCCCCCCGAGCGCTTCATCGCTTGGGGGGGGAAGTGAACCACGGATAAACACGGATAGACACGGATCGGTTCATGAAGATGAGATGCGGCAGATCATCGGCTGTGCGATGGCGGTGCTCGACGACCCGAAGCTCGGCCGGGTCCTGAATGTTCGACGGGCACGGTTGGAATGGAATCGGGTTGTCTCACCGAGTCCATCGGTGTGAATCCGTGGTTCTATTCACAGAAACGACAAAGGTTGCCGGTAAGGCCCAACTTAATGGCATTGTTTTGTAGGGTAGGTCTATATGACTGTAGAACGGGTATCGATTACGGATCGGGCCAAGGCAGTTATCGACCGATTGCGGGAACGGCATGGGGATCTGATTTTTCACCAAAGTGGTGGTTGCTGCGACGGCTCTGCCCCGATGTGTTTTGCAAAAGGTGACTTTTTGATTGGTTCCAGAGATGTCTGCTTGGGCGAAATTCACGGTTGTAACTTTTATATGGCCTCGGACCAATTTGAATTCTATAAGAACATGCATATAACCCTTGACGTTTCAGAAGGCAGAGGATCTAGTTTCTCATTGGAAATCCCGCTCGGTTTACGTTTTATGGCAATTTCAAGATTGTTTACGGATGACGAATTAGGCAATGTCAGACCGGTTGAAGCCTGACACGGCTTCCATTCTGTCGAGCATATCAGTACCAAAGTGCCCATAACATAGAAATCATTTTTTGCCGCAAATGAACGCAAATCGATCGCAATCATCTTACCAGTATCGATAATCCTCGACCCTGTTGCGTTTATTTGTGTTCACTATTTGTGTCTACAGAGAGAAATCTTATGTCCAAACAACCGTTACTTCACAAGCTCTCTATCCTTGGTCGAGATGACAAGATGACTGAATCTTATCCTAAGTGGACCCCCGTAGAGGTGAGACTTATCGAAAATGAGAATCATGGGAGGATAACGAGATGGATAAATAGAAGCAAGTGGGAGCTGTTAAAAGATTTTGAGTATCATGCAAATCCAGAAATTTGTTTTGTTATTCCTAAAGGATTTATATCTGATGGTGCAAGTATTCCAAAATTTTTTCATTCATTTCTCAACCCATGTGGAGTTTTATTTATTGCGAGCGTCATTCATGATTTCGCTTGCGAACATGGTTATTTAACAAAGCGTCATCTTGTTAATGGGAATAGTGAGGAAATAAAATACACTATGTCAAGGAAGTATTGGGATAATTTATTCCTAAAAATAGCAAAGGAAACTAACGATCTACTGATCGTTAATTACATTGCCTGGTGCGCCGTAAGACTCAATTCGATAATCAAAATCGAATTACCCAATTATTTCAGGAAATCAAAATGTCAATAAAACTAGCACAAACCGCACTAAAAAATCTTGACCTCTATAATGGGGAGATTGATGGCATCAACGGTAACCAGGCAACAATTGCAAACAACCTATGACACTGATAATGGGCCTATAATCTCGTGGGATTCGGTACCCGACACCATAAGACGAGGATAGAAGAATGCAACGTCGCGATTTCTTCAAGCAGGCCGGGGTCGCCTCATTGACGCTCGGTGCCTGTACCGCCGGTATCAAGACCGCCCAGGCTGGTACCGCTTACAAGTGGAAGCTGGTCACCACCTGGCCCAAGAACTTCCCTGGTCTGGGCACCGGCGCCAACCGGCTCGCTGAACTCATCGGTGAGATGAGTGGGGGCCGTATCCGGGTGAAGGTGTATGGGGCCAAGGAATTGGTGCCCGCATTCGAGGTCTTCGATGCCGTCGCTCAGGGCACGGCCGAGATGGGCCATGGCGCGGCCTATTACTGGAAAGGTAAGAGTGAGGCCGCCCAGTTTTTCACCACCGTCCCCTTCGGTATGACGGCCCAGGAGCGGAACGGCTGGCTCTACCATGGGGGCGGCCTAGCGCTCTGGACCGAGCTCTATGCCCGGTTCGGTCTAGTCCCCGCGCCGGCTGGGAACACCGGGGTCCAGATGGGGGGCTGGTTCAACAAGGAGATCAAGAGCGTTGCGGACCTTGCGGGACTCAAAATGCGGATTCCGGGCCTCGGCGGTGAGGTGCTCAAACGTGCCGGAGGCACGCCGGTCAATCTGCCGGGGGGTGAGCTCTTCACCGCTCTGCAGTCCGGTGCCATCGACGCCACCGAGTGGGTAGGGCCCTACAACGACCTGGCCTTCGGTCTCTACAAGGCGGCCAAATACTACTACTACCCCGGCTTTCACGAGCCGGGCACCACACTGGAGGCCATTATCAACCGGGCCGCCTTCGAGGCCCTGCCTGCGGATCTGCAAGCCATCGTGCTCAACGCCTGCAAGGTCGTGAACCAGGATATGTTGGCCGAGTACACTGCCCGCAACCCGGTGGCGCTCCAGACCCTGATCGAGAAGCACGGTGTAGCGCTGCGTTCCTATCCGGCCGATGTCATTGCCAAGCTGCACCGGCTTGCCAAGGAGGTAGTCTCCGAATTGGCGGAGAAGGATGCATTCTCGCGGAAGGTGTATGCCTCCTACCGGAAGTTCCTCCGGCAATCGCAAGCATGGAGCAACATCTCGGAGCTGGCCTATCTGCAGGCACGTGACCTGGGTTGACCGAGCACAGTTTCTGCCTGCTGGAGGGTGTCACAAAAGCCCGTCCGTGGACTGTTGCGGGCGGAAACGGAGTAACCTGATCTCCCGTTTCTTTTTTTCTTCTGCATCACACCAAGATACCAAGCCACAAAGGGGTATAAGGATTGAGAGAAGAACGCCAGAAATCGAGAAGAATCCTTCGTGTCTTTGTGGCTTGGTGTGAGAAAAGTAGAGGGCCTTATGGCCCTCCCCCCGCTGGCGCTGTACATTCACATCCCCTGGTGTCTGAGCAAGTGCCCTTACTGTGACTTCAATTCGCATCCCCTGCATGGCAGCATCCCCGAAACGGCCTATGTGGAGTGCCTGCTTCGGGACCTGGAGCAGGAGACAACCGACCTCGCTTCCCCTCGCCCTCTGACGAGTGTCTTCATCGGCGGCGGCACACCGAGTCTATTCTCCGGCACGGCGATTGCCAGGCTGCTGCAGGGTGTGCGCGACCTGGTCGAGCTGCCGGTAGACGCGGAGATCACGCTGGAGGCGAACCCGGGAACGACCGCTGCCGCACGCCTCGCGGCCTATCGGCAGGCCGGTGTCAACCGGCTCTCCATCGGTGCCCAAAGCCTCTCGGCGCGGCACCTGGAGCGGATTGCCAGGCTCCACGGACCCGAGGAGGTTCGCTCTGCGGTCGACCAGGCGCGACGGGCAGGCTTCGAGAATCTCAATCTCGATCTCATGTACGGCCTGCCGGCGCAATCGCTCGCCCAGGCCTACCGGGACCTCGAGGAAGCCCTGGCCCTAACGCCCGAGCACATTGCTTACTATCAGCTCTCCATAGAGCCCAATACCGCTTTCCACCGGGCCCCTCCGCCCGTTCCCGATGAAGACCTGATCGCCGACATGCAGCTGCAGGGGGCCACAATGCTGGCGGCGCGGGGATTCGAATCCTACGAGGTATCCGCCTATGCGCCGGTGGAGTATCGCTGCTGGCACAACCTGAACTACTGGCGCTTCGGGGATTACTTAGGGATCGGTGCCGGCGCCCACGGCAAGCTGACATTCCCAGCCCGGCAACGGATCGAACGCCGGTGGAAGCTGCGTGACCCGGCGGCCTACCTCGACCCCGCTAACCGGGACCGCTTGGTCAGTGGAAAACAGGTCCTGTCGGAGGCGAATCTGATCCTAGAGTTCGCCCTGAATGCCCTGCGGTTGTCGGAGGGCTTCGACGCACCGCTGTTCGAACGCCACACGGGGCTCCCTTTCGCTCGGATCGCCGATCGGGTCGGCAAGGCCCGCTCGGTGGGTCTATTGGCCCCGGAGCAGGAAGATCATCGGGTACGACCAACCGAGCTCGGACGCCGGTTCCTCAACGATCTCCTCCAATATTTCACATAGCAGGTGGCAACTAGTCCGAAGGTCCGCGCAGCGGACCCTACTATCCAGCTGATTCTCTCGTTCCCACGCGCTGCGTGGGAACGCGGAAGCTCCGCGCCGCGGAGTGTCTCGGAGCGGACCGCTGGGATGTTGCGGCCATCTAGCCTGTGAAAACCACTGGTTAGTGCAGATAACAACCGGAAAGAGAACCACGGATGAACACGGATCGACACGGATGGAGACAAATCCGTGTCTATCCGTGTCCATCCGTGGTTCGAGATAGCGAGGATTAGATCGTTTGTTAATTGAGAACATCCCCTAGCAATATCGATCGAAACTAGTGTAGTGCGCTGTAAATAGTAGAACTAACAAAGCCGCCCCTGGTCGGTTGTAGAGAGCCGATGCAGACAAGAGGCAGAGAATGCGAATGGCGCCGCGATCGATTTGACGCCCGACGCGCGCAATCGCCGCTTAAGTTCCAAACAGAATGGCGCACTACACTAGGTACTAGTCGCCCATGGGAACGCTGGGAACGCCGGCATCTTGCCGGCCAGGATTCGCCGGCAAGGTGCTGTTCCAACCTGCCTTCTCCGCGGCGCGGAGCTTCCACGTCCCCACGCGCCGCGTGGGGACGAGAAGCGATGACAAGAAGCTTGTCAATCCTGTGTAATCCTGCAAATCCTGTCCGATTGGGGTTTCGCCACGAAGCTCGAGTCGGGCTCTCGTGGGCTCAAAGCGATGCCCCGCTAGCGGTTGCAAAAGCCTAGGGTCGTGACTAGAATTCATAGCCTGATTACCGAGCAATTTAGTCGGATATGGCCTTGGGTCGAGATCCGGGCATCCAGCGCGGATCTTTACCGATCGCCGGCAAGCACATAGCACACCTCAGGAGACTACCTCATGGCACACGAACTGCCCGCACTCCCATATGACAAGAAGGCCCTGGAGCCTGTCATCTCCCAGGAGACCATCGAGTATCACTACGGCAAGCACCACCAAACCTATGTCACCAACCTCAACAAACTGGTGCCCGGTACCGAGTTCGAAGGCAAGAGCCTGGAAGACGTCATCATGAAATCCTCCGGCGGTGTATTCAATAACGCCGCGCAGGTGTGGAATCACAGCTTCTACTGGAGCTGTCTGAGCCCCAAGGGCGGTGGTGAGCCCTCCGGCGCCCTGGCCGGTGCCATCAAAGCTAAATTTGGTTCTTTCGACGAATTCAAGAAGCAGTTTACCCAGTCTGCCACGACCAATTTCGGTTCCGGTTGGACCTGGCTGGTGAAGGGTAAGGACGGTTCTCTGGAGATCGTCAATACCTCCAACGCCGGTACCCCCATGACCGAGGGTAAAACCGCCCTGTTGACGGTCGATGTCTGGGAGCACGCCTACTATATCGACTACCGTAATGCTCGCCCCAAGTATCTGGAGAAGATCTGGGAGATCGTCAACTGGGATTTCGTGGTGGCCAAGTACGCCGGCTGACGCGGTCGACCGGCCGTGGGGCACCTTGAAAACGTCAAGGTGCCTTCAACCCATGACAGATTCCACGGTCTGAAATTCAAGCGCCGACAGCCCATCGGGCGACCTGTTGTCGATTTCGTCTGCTTAAATCATGCAGAATGAGGCCGCAATCGGACCGTGAGCAGTGAACCTCGACAGGGCCTAACCTCCGTCCTGTAGCCTCGGGGTACGTACGAACTCGGCAAAATCCGGATTCGTCCATCCGGGCTGGGCCAGCCTTGCGGGAGGTGGTGACAGGCGGGAGGTATAGTCCATGATGGCGGATATATCCTCGGCGCTGAATCCTTTAATCTGCTCGACCATCTCCGCGTCGGCGTTACGCCGCTTGCCCTGCGCTATCCATTCGAACTGGCGGACCAAGTAGGGGTAGTGTTGGCCCTGGATGAGGGGTGCATGCTCGTCGGCTATGCCTTCTCCGTGTGCACCGTGGCATTCCAGGCAGTACTCCCGGTACAGGCGTTCCCCTTTTTCCAAATCCGTACCCGGTCCTACGCTGTTGTTCGGATTCATCGGCAACCGGCTGACATAGGCGGCCACGTCGGCAAGTTGCTGCAGACCCAGGACGTCCAACATGGTAAAGGGAAACATGGTGGGGGTATCCCGGTTACCTGCCCGGATGTCCGCCATCTGCTTGATGATCACGGGGTAGAGCTGACCGGCGATCTGGGGGTAGAGACCGTCAGCGGTCCCCCAACCCTCCGGTTGATGGCAGACCGCACACATCAGATAGATCTCCCGTCCCCGCTCCGGGTTAGGCGTAAGCCGTAGGGCCATCTCCGCGTCCTGGGCTGCGGTATTCGCATCCGACCGGGGCTTCGGTGCGGCCGCAACCCTCGTCACCGCCATGACCGCGGCACAGGTAAACAGGGTGCCGAACACCAAGGTCACGAGTTTGGACGGACCCATGGATCCATACCCCACAACAGAGAAGATTCGGGCTGGTAACTCTATACCAAGTTATTCTGGTATATAAATATAGATCGATTCAGGCTTGTGTCAAAGTCTGGATCCTCAATGCGCCTCTTCCCAATTTCTGCCTATCCCCAGGTCGACCGCCAAGGGCACCCGCAGCTTCGCCGCTGCTTCCATCTCCTTGCGGATGCGTTCTCCCGCGGTTTCCGCCGTTGCTTCCGCCACCTCGAACACCAGCTCGTCGTGGACCTGCATAATCATCCGCACCGCGGGCAGCTCGTCCCGGATCCATCGGTCCACCGCAATCATGGCCTGCTTGATGATGTCCGCGGCCGTTCCCTGCATGGGGGCATTGATGGCGGTGCGTTCGGCACCCGCCCGCCGGCCTTGGTTGCTATGGTCGATGTCGGTCAGATAGATGCGGCGGCCGAATAGGGTATCAACGTACTTGTCCCTGCGCCCTTGCTCGCGGATGTTTTCCATGAATTCCTTGACTTTCGGATAGCGTCGGAAGTAGAGGCCCACATACTCCTGGGCCGCCTGGCGCTCGATGCCCAGCTGGCGGGCCAAGCCGAACGCGGACATCCCGTAGATGAGCCCGAAATTGATGGCCTTGGCGGAACGGCGCTGATCGCCGGAGACCTCCTGGGGCGGTACACCCCAGACCTCCGCGGCGGTAGCCCGATGGATGTCCAGGCCTGCATCAAAGGCGGCCAACAGACGCTCGTCACCGGAGAGATGGGCCATAATGCGCAGCTCGATCTGGGAGTAGTCCGCTGCCAGCATGCAGTAGCCGGGCTCGGCGATAAAGGCACGGCGGATGCGTCGTCCGTCCTCGCTACGGATCGGGATATTCTGCAGGTTGGGATCGGAGGAGGAGAGGCGGCCGGTGGTGGCTACCGCCTGATGATAGCTGGTATGCACCCGGCCGGTGCGCGGGTTGACCATCTGCGGCAGCTTGTCGGTGTAGGTGGACTTGAGCTTGGCCAACCCCCGGTATTCCAGGATGAGTCGCGGCAGCTCGTGTCCCTGCTCGGCGAGTTGCTGGAGCACGGATTCGGAGGTCGATGGGGCCCCCTTGGGGGTCTTGGCGATGACCAGAAGCCCCTGTTCCTGAAAGAAGATCTCTCCGATCTGCTTGGGAGAACCCAGGTTGAATCTGCGTCCCGCTGCATCAAAGGCGGCTTGCTCCAAATCCTGCATACGCGCCGCCATGTCGGTGCTCTGGGCGGCGAATAAATCTGCATCCACGCCTACGCCGTTGCGTTCCATACGCGAGAGCACCGGTACCAGGGGCATCTCGATCTCCTGGTAGAGGTTCAACAAGGAGGATTCCGCCTGTAGCCGGGGAAACAGCTCCCGGTGCAGGCGCAGGGTGACGTCCGCGTCTTCGGCGGCATAGGGACCGGCCTGCTCCAGGGGGATCTGATCGAAGCTGAGCTGCTTGGCGCCCTTGCCTGCAATGTCCTCGAAATGGATGGTTTCCTGCCCCAGGTACTTCCTCGCCAGGGAGTCCATGTCATGGCGGGTAGCGGTACTGGCCAGCACATAGGATTCCAACATAGTATCTTGGACGATTCCTGCCAAGTGAATGCCGTGATTGGCCAGCACACTCATGTCGTACTTGAGGTTCTGGCCCAGCTTGGGCCGGTCCGGGTCCTCCAGGAGGGGCCTCAGGCGTTCCAGCACCCAGTCCCGGTCGAGCTGTTCAGGCGCTCCGGGGTAGTCATGGGCCACCGGGACATAAGCCGCCTGGTGCGGCTCGACGGCGAAGGACAGGCCTACCAGCGTGGCCCGCATGTAATCCAGGCTGGTCGTCTCGGTATCAATGGCGAAGAGGTCCGCGGATTTCAGGCGCTCGAGCCAAGCTTCAAGGGCCTGCTTCGAATATACGATCTCATACTCATTGTTCACTGCCGGCTCTGCGACCGGATGGTCATCCGCCTGATCCAGGTCGGATTTATCCCCCAAGGTCGCCAACAGGCGTTTGGACTCGAAGCGCTCGTACCAGCTACGCAAGCGATCCAGGTCAGGAGGGATGGGTGCCAGATCCTGGGGGCCCAGATCCAAGGGGAGATCCAGCTTGAGGGTAACCAGCGTTCGCGCGCGGGGCAGCCAACTAATGCTTTCACGCAGACCCGCTCCGAGCTTGCCCTTGATCTTGTCCGCGTTCTCGATCACTCCATCCAGGCTACCGAACTCGTCAATCCACCTAGCTGCCGTCTTAGGTCCACACTTGGGCACACCAGGGATGTTGTCGACACTGTCCCCCATCAGGCTCAGGTAGTCCACGATAAGCTCCGGCGGGACGCCGAACTTGGCGATGACACCTGCCCGATCGAGCAGGGTGTCGGTCATGGTGTTGATCAAGGCGATGCGGTCGTTGACCAGCTGGGCCATATCCTTGTCGCCGGTAGCGATCAGGGTATCCAGGTGCTCGGCCATGGCCTGCACCGCGAGGGTGCCGATGACATCGTCCGCCTCTACCTCCGGGACCACCAGCAGCGGCAGACCCATGGCGCGGATGGTCTCGTAGAGGGGCGTGATCTGCTCGCGCAGATCCTCCGGCATGGGCGGCCGGTTAGCCTTGTACTCGGGAAAGATCGCGTTCCGAAAGGTCTTACCGGCGGCATCGAATACCACCGCCATGTATTGGGGCCGGTAGTCTGTGCCGAGCTTGCGTAGCATATTGAGCACACCGATCGCTGCGCCGGTGGCCTCCCCCTTCGAGTTGACGAGCTTAGGTAGGGCATGATAGGCGCGGAACAGATAGGACGATCCGTCGACGAGGATGAAGGGATAGTGTTTGGTCATGAGTGGCTAGTGGTTAGTGGTTAGTGGTTAGTGGTTAGTTGTGGTTCGGAGTTTCACTCTCAACGAATTGAGCATCTTTGATATTTCTTCCAGCAGCAGGAGAATCTCGCTGATCTGTCCTGAGGTCACGTAGCCCAACCGTTGCGCGATTAGGGTTTGCGTCTCTACCTCTGCCCGGGAACCCTGAGCGATCGACAGGAAATTCAGGAAATCCGCCGTTGTCCTGCGCGCTTGTCCCTCCGCAATGTTCGAGGGAATCGATACCACCGCGCGCCGTATCTGACTGCTCAATCCATACACTTCCTCCTTGGGGAACGCCTTTGTCATTCGATACACCCGCTCCACCAGTTCCATCGATTTCTGCCATACCACCAAATCCTGATAGCTTTTTACCCTCCACTCGCCACTCATCACTCCCCACTCCTCAGGTCACGTCTTCGTCATTCGATACACCCGCTCTACCAGCTCCATCGATTTCTGCCATACCACTAAATCCTGATAGCTTTTTACTCTCCACTCGCCACTCACCACTCCTCCTCAGACCAAGTATAGGGTCAGGGGCTCGATCTCACGATAGACCAATGCCAGAGGGGAGTGGCGACTCAAGGTCAGGATGCGGGTACCGGATGGGTAAATGACGTGATAGGTTTGCAGCAAATGCAGGTCACTCGCGCCTTTCAATAGACCCATGACGGCGTCGAACTCGGGCCGGTCCTCCGTGCCGAACCGAAGCGCCGTATCGGCGATCCGGAGCCCTTCGGGACCGAGCTCGACCTGGGGCGGACCTGCTTCGCGGTTAGTCAGGAACAGGGGGCGGAGGAAAGCCTTGACCCGAGACGTCAATATCAATCCGATCTGACCCTCACCGAGCAACCACGAAAGGTCCCGTTTTTCGTCGAAGTGTTTGTCGTGATTACCGAATGCGGTTGCCCAACCATGGAAATAGGCGGCGTAACGACGGATCTTGCGTTCTGAGATCATAAGAATCGATTGACCGGAACCAGAAGCTTCTTGAGTCGAGCACCAGCGCCACAGGCCTCTCATCCTTTGACAGCGCCTGAAAGCCGACGACTAGTGCAGTCATTCTACCTTGTCACATCTCCAACAAAAGAAACAGATGACCTAGGAATAATCTGATCGGCGAATCCATATCAGTGAAAACAAAACTGCTGATGTTCCTTGCTTCCAAGTCCAGGGTTTCGCAGGTCTCCAAATCACTGAGACTACCGAATGCCGAGTTTTAATCAATTCAAAAGGCGGTTGCAGGAATGTCTGCAACGACTTCGGGAACCGCATGCCGTGAGACTGCTCTCGGCAAATAGGATCGGGTTTTGCAACACGACCGGATATAATTACACACTTCGAGGAAAAGCCGATCCGGTCGGTTCTTTTCATCCTACATGGGTCCCTCCACTTCCCAAGGTACCCTCCAACACCGGATTCATGAGAGTCGACGTTGATCACGAAACCAGAAGGCTTTATTACATTTCAGGACCTCATCTTCACCTTAGAGCGCTTTTGGGCCGAGCGCAGCTGTGTTGTCATGCAACCCTATGACATGGAAGTCGGGGCCGGTACCTTCCATCCGGCGACCTTCCTTCGCTCCATCGGTCCGGAGCCCTGGAGAAGCGCCTACGTCCAGCCCTCACGACGCCCTACCGACGGAAGATACGGGGAGAACCCGAATCGCCTGCAGCACTATTACCAGTATCAGGTCGTGCTGAAACCTTCACCCTTGGACATCCAGGACCAATATCTGGATTCACTCCGTACCTTAGGAATCGATCCACTCGTCCACGACGTCCGCTTTGTCGAAGACAATTGGGAGTCACCATCTTTGGGCGCCTGGGGACTCGGGTGGGAGGTCTGGCTCAACGGCATGGAGATAACCCAGTTTACCTATTTTCAGCAGGTGGGAGGACTTGACTGCCGGCCCGTTACAGGAGAGATAACCTATGGGCTCGAGCGCATCGCCATGTACCTGCAGGGAGTGGAGAGCCTATATGATCTCATCTGGACCAGCACCAATGACCGCACGGTGACCTATGGGGACGTCTACCATCAGCATGAGGTCGAACAATCCGCGTACAATTTCGAGCATGCCGATATCGATTCCCTATTCCGACAATTCGATACCTGTGAGGAACAGGGCCGACACCTGATCGACACAGGGCTTCCACTTCCCGCGTATGAGCAGGTACTCAAGGCATCTCACACCTTCAACCTACTAGACGCCCGCAATGCAATTTCCGTAACCGAGCGGCAGCGCTTCATCCTGCGCATCCGTACCCTAGCCCAGGCAGTAGCCCAAGCCTACTATGACCGACGGGAGGCCCTGGGCTTTCCCATGGCACAAAAAAGCTGAATAACGGAGGCGATTTATGGAAGAGACACATGACCTCCTGGTAGAGATCGGCACCGAGGAGCTTCCGCCGAAACCCTTACAGGTGCTGTCAGAGGCCTTCAAGAAAGGATTGGAGGATCAGCTGCGGAAACATGAGCTAGGATTCTCATGGATCGAGCCCTTCGCCACACCACGTCGCCTGGGGCTACTCGTCCGGGAGTTAGCAACACGCCAACCGGACCAAGAGATCGTACGCAAGGGCCCGGCCCTACAGGTCGCATTCGATACTCAAGGCCAGCCTACAAGAGCAGCCTCCGGCTTTGCCCGCTCCTGTGGTGTCTCAGTCAAGGAGCTACAGCAGGAAGAAACGTCAAAGGGTGCCTGGCTGGTATTTCGCCAGGTCCAACAGGGCCGGAATACTATGGATCTAATCGTCGATATGACGGCAAAGGCATTGGAGGCGCTGCCTATCCCTAAGCGGATGCGCTGGGGTGAACAGGACGATGAGTTCGTTCGCCCGGTTCACTGGGTGACTATCGTCTTCGGAGAAGACCCTGTAGAAGGACGGCTATTCAGCATCAATGCTGGTCGCCTAACTCGGGGCCATCGCTTCCAGGCTCCGGTAGCCCTCCCCATTCCATCCGCCTCCCAGTACGCTGAGATTCTCCGCACCCAGGGAAAGGTCGAGCCGAGCTTCTCGACGCGCCGGGAAATGATACGCAACCAAGTACAGGCACTAGCCGAAGATGCCAGTGGTCAAGCTATCATGGAAGACGACCTGCTCGATGAGGTCACCGCACTCTGCGAGTGGCCATATGCAATTATGGGTGCTTTCGATGAAGGCTTTCTGGAGATGCCATCGGAAGTCCTCATAGAGACCATGCAGAAGCACCAAAAGTACTTTCCCCTAGTCTCCTCCAATGGCAGGTTATTGCCGCACTTCATCACCATCAGCAATATTCAAAGTCGGGATCCTGCTCAGATACGGGCCGGAAATGAACGTGTCATTCGACCTCGATTCTCAGACGCAGCCTTCTTTTTGGAGCAAGATCTAAAGCAACCCCTCCAAGCGTTCGAACCTAAGCTGGAGAAGGTCATATTCCAAGAAAGGCTCGGGACGTTAGCGGAAAAATCGGCGCGTCTTGGCCGGATTTCCGGGCAGATCGCAAGTCTTCTGGGTATAGACCAAGGACTAGCAATCAGGGCCGCTCAGCTCGCTAAGTGTGACCTGGTAACCCAAATGGTTCTCGAGTTCCCCGGTCTACAGGGCACCATAGGCCGGTACTACGCCTGGAAGGCGGGGGAGAATCCCTGTGTAGTCTCCGCCATGGAGCAACAATATCTGCCACGCCGCGCCGGGGACGAGCTTCCTCAATCAGATTGTGGCCTGGTTCTGTCGATCGCCGACAGGCTCGACACACTCGTGGGTATCTTCGCGATTGGTCAACGTCCAACGGGTGTCAGGGACCCTTACGCATTGCGTCGAGCAGCGATTGGCTTGCTGCGAATCCTTATCGAGACCCCTTTGTCACTCGATCTAAGAGAGATCCTCAACTTCTCATCGGAAACGCTCAAGGACAAGGTCGATACAAAAGGGATCGTTGCAGAAGTCTTCGAGTATTGTATGGAGCGCCTCAAGGGTTATTATCTGGATCAAAACATCAGGGCGGATATCGTCGATTCGGTATTGGCAGTGAATCCCACGGTACCAAGCGACATCCACCGTAGGATCCTTGCGGTGGAGGACTTCCGATCACTTCCCGAAGCAGCAGCCCTAACAGCCGCCAATAAACGCATACGCAACATCCTGCGCAAGCACTCGGAGAGCATACCTGAACGGATCGATACCAACCTACTACAGGATGATGCGGAACGACGCCTGGAAGCAAGGATCACATCCCTAGCGTCCGGCATCTCACCATTCCTCAAGACCCAAGACTACAAGGGCATCTTGAAGATGCTGTCGGAATTGCACAATGACATCGACACCTTTTTTGACAAGGTTATGGTAATGACCGAGCAATCGGATCTAAGACGTAATCGGCTCACACTTCTGCGAGATACCGAAGCCCTCTTTTTAAAGGTCGCAGACATATCGTTTCTGAAATCTGAGTTTCATAAACAAGATTAATTCAACCGCTGCACAGTATCTTGCCGATGAGTAGAAATATGCAGGGTATCAAGCTCGTGGTCCTCGACAGGGACGGCGTTATCAATCAAGATTCCGACGACTATATAAAAACACCAGAGGAGTGGATACCCATCCCAGGTAGCCTCGAGGCGATCGCTAGGCTTAACCACACAGGATATCGAGTTATCGTGGCAACAAATCAATCAGGCCTGGGTCGCGGTTACTTCAGCATTGATACCATCAATACTATACATCGCAAAATGCGACGGGAGCTCTCGGTATTCGGTGCGCAGATAGAAGCCATCTTCCTTTGCCCTCACACCCCCAACATAAATTGCCGTTGCCGTAAACCACTTCCTGGTCTCCTTGAGGATATTGCAAAGCGACTACGGATCAACATGGCAGGAGTACCTATGATTGGTGACTCATTTCGGGATATTCAGGCAGCAGCTGCAGTAGGTGCCTCACCATTACTCGTTTTAACCGGAAAGGGACAAGCAACCGTTGAAGAACACATGGATGACCTAACCGGTATACCTATCCACAAGGATCTTTCCACCGCCGTAGATGCACTCCTGGCTGGCTGAGAGCTGCAAGCATGGTTACACTGAGATCAATCTTGTATATGCTGTTCCTGTCGATCACCATTATCCTGTATGGATTGCCCATCGGTATCTTTGGATGGATCCTACCCTACAGGCTGGTTTCAAAGGTCAGCCAACACTGGGGGAAGATCAACCTCCAAGCACTGAAGTTGATCTGTGGGCTCGGTTATCAAGTACAGGGTAAGGAAAATCTACCATCCTCTACCTGCATCGTTCTCTGCAAGCACCAATCGGCGTGGGAGATCATCACGTTACGTGCCCTACTACCACCAGAGAACACTTGGGTGGTAAAACGCGAGCTCTTATGGGTACCTTTCTTCGGATGGGCCCTTGCGGCCCTTCGACCAATCACGATCGATCGTGATAATGCCCGCCGCTCTCTGCAAGAGCTACTCAATCAGGGTAAATACTGGCTGGATAAGGGGCGCTGGATCACCATCTTTCCGGAAGGCACACGGGTTACTTCCGGCAAAAGACAGCACTACAACAGAGGTGGAGCCATGCTAGCAAGAAAGACAGGCTATCCAGTGCTGCCTATTGCCCATAATGCGGGAGTATTCTGGCGGCGTAGGGACCTAAAGAAGTACCCAGGGGAAATTACCTTGGTTATTGGAAAACCGCTGAATCCCGAGAGACTTTCTGCGACCGAGATAAGCCGACGCGTCGAGGAATGGATCGAGGGAACCGTAGCGGAGCTGCCACGTAGAGGCTTACGGTAATACCCCCGGAGATCAAATATCGACGTTTTCTGCATCAAGCGCATACCGTTCAATAAACTCCCGGCGAGGCTCTACCTGATCCCCCATCAGGGTGGTAAAAACCTCATCCGCGGCGATTGCATCCTCAATAGTCACCTGCAAGAGCCTCCTCGTTTCAGCGTTCATAGTCGTTTCCCAAAGCTGATCGGGATTCATTTCGCCAAGACCCTTGTAACGCTGAATATGATAGCCGCGCCTTACTTCCTCGATCAGCCACTCAAGACCCTCACCAAAGCTTCCAATCATCCTCCGCTTACCACCACGGGAAACATAGGCCCCTGGCTCTACCAATCCGTTGAGCTTGTCCCCAACGGCAGTAATACGGGTATAGTCCGCACTGCGAAAAAAATCGATCGATAAGTAGCTAGTCTCTGGAATCCCGTGGTACAGGCGAGTAAACACCAGACCAGGGTAACCTGCTTCATCAGGTTCTAATCGCTTGACAGAAAACCTTTCACCAGAGCCGGACTTAGCATTCAGATACCCCTGGAGCTGAAATAGCCAACCGGTGAACCCTTCCACATCCATCAAGGTTTCCACGTCAATTCGCTGCAAAGAAAGCAACGACTCTAAAAGAGCCCGGTCATAGCGCGTAGAAAGCCTTGCAATGATACCTTGGTAGACCTGATAGTCCTTTGCCAACATCTCAAAAGCGGTATCGGCCATAGGCGGAGCATTCCCCGACACAAAGAGCTGAGCATTATCTAGTGTCGCCTGCAGCAGGGCCCCATCTAGCTCTGCATCATCGAGCAGATAGAGTTCTTGTTTCCCTCTCTTAATTTTATAGAGCGGCGGCTGCGCAATATAGATATGTTCGCGTTCTACCAGCTCCGGCATTTGACGATAGAAAAATGTCAACAATAGTGTTCGGATATGGGCCCCATCTACATCCGCATCGGTCATTATGATTATCCGGTGATAGCGCAGCTTATCAGGATCATAATCTTCGCGACCTATTCCACACCCTAAAGCGGTAATGAGCGTGCCCACTTCCGTAGAAGACAGCATCTTGTCAAAACGTGCCTTCTCTACATTGAGGATTTTACCCTTGAGGGGAAGAATCGCCTGAAACGCCCGATCACGCCCTTGCTTAGCAGAACCGCCAGCAGAATCTCCCTCAACCAGATAGAGCTCGGACCTTGTAGGATCTTTCTCCTGGCAGTCCGCAAGCTTCCCTGGCAGTCCCGCAACATCCAAAACACCCTTGCGTCGCGTCATTTCCCGGGCCTTCCGTGCCGCCTCCCTCGCACGTGCCGCCTCGAGCATTTTATTTGCAATCGTCTTGGCTTCAGTTGGATGCTCTTCAAGAAACTCAGTTAGATGCTCGATCAACAGCCCCTCAACAACAACCTTGACCTCGGAAGAAACGAGCTTTTCCTTCGTCTGGGAAGAGAACTTGGGGTCTGAAACCTTCACAGATACGACAGCCGTAAGCCCCTCACGGGCATCATCACCAACTGCCCGAACCTTATGTTTCTTCACCAGCTCCTCTCGATCGATATACTGATTAAGCGTCCTAGTCAGACCAGCCCGAAAACCAGCCAAATGAGTTCCACCATCCTGCTGGGGAATGTTATTCGTATAACAGAAAATCTTCTCCTGAAAAGACTCATTCCACTGCAACGCAATCTCCACAAGGATACCCTGGCGTTCTGAAAGAAAAGAAAAAACCGTGGGATGGATCGCAACCTTGTTGCGATTAAGATGCTCTACAAACGCCTGTATTCCGCCCTTATACTCAAAGCAATCTTTACGCCCCGTACCTTCCTGCACCAGTGAAATCCTGACACCGGAATTGAGAAAGGAAAGCTCCCTCAGGCGTTTTGCAAGAATGTCATAGTGAAATCCCAGGTCTGAAAATATCTCTCCAGACGGCCGAAACCGAATCTCCGTTCCCGTTCCATCACACTGGCCAACACTCTTCAGAGGATAAAGCGGTTCCCCCAACTTGTATTCCTGTATATAGAGATTACCACTACGGCGTACACGCATGGTGAGATGCTCGGACAAGGCGTTAACAACGGATACACCAACTCCGTGCAGACCACCGGAGACCTTGTAGGAGTCAGCATCGAATTTACCGCCAGCATGGAGAACCGTCATGATCACTTCAGCAGCGGATCGATTTTCCTCAGGGTGAATATCTACCGGGATACCGCGTCCGTCGTCCACAACGGAGACAGAATCATCCGCATGGAGGGTAACGATGATATCGCTGCAATGCCCTGCCAGAGCCTCATCGATGGAGTTATCGACCACTTCGAAAACCATATGATGAAGGCCAGTTCCATCATCCGTATCACCAATGTACATGCCGGGCCTTTTTCGAACAGCATCGAGACCCCGTAGAACTTTTATACTCGATGAATCGTAGCCCATAGAGGAAACCCTCATAAAAAAAGAGAACCATAAAGGGTTCCCAATATTAGACAACCGGAGGTGCCGGAACATTTTGTTCCACGTGGAACACTTAGAACAGCACTGTCCAGCGCTACTTGATGCGTAACTATCTAGGACCCCTTGCCAAACCGTAGGTTACCTGTGTAGCGTAGCCCCACACCTGACCAGTGCGTCCCAACCCGCTCTCTGGAAAGCTCTGACAACAAGCTGACTCAACTGCGTGTGCTGGTTGCGGAGCAGGCCATACTCATTGAGCACCAGGGCGAGCGCATCCACGAGTTAGAAGCGCGCATCCAAACGCTCGAAGCACGGCTGGCCCAGGATAGCCACAACTCCAGCAAGCCGCCATCCTCGGACCCGCCGTTCCAGAAGCTGCCACCCTGCTCGCAACGTCAACCTAGCGGGCGCAAGCCAGGTGGTCAAGCGGGTCGGCGTGGGGTACCACCCGTTCCTTGGTCGACAACCCTGATCAGCGCATCATTGTCCCATTGACGGGGACCTGCGCATGCAGACGCGGCTGCACTGAGCTCACCGCCAAGGTGCTACCGGAGCAACGCTAAGTGGTCGAGGTAGTAATCCAGCGCGAGGTCACCGAGCATCGCATCGTTGGCGGGACCTGTGCCTGCAGGCGCGTGCAGCGCAGCACCTCCCCCAAGGGGACCACAGCCCCAGTCCAGGATGGATCAAACGTATCGGCGTTTGCCGTCTACATGACCCAATACCAGTTATTGCCCTACCAGCGTACCGCCGAGGTGCTCAATGAACTGGCCAGCATTACGATCGCACCGGGTACCCTCCAGCGTGCCGCACAGATGGCCACTACCCACCTGGCGGCGCCGGTTGTAGCCATCCGCGGCGCCCTCGTCACCGCACCGGTCACGTATACTGGTGAGACTGGCCTGCAGGTAGACGGCACCCGGCACTGGTTGCACGTGCTCAGCACCGCGTGGCTGACGGCCTATTTCCCCTACCCCAAGCGCAGCGCCGAGGCGCTGGATGAATTCGGCCGGTTAGCGCAACTCGTCGGCATACTCGTCCATGACCACTGGTCGGCCTATGAGCGCTACCCCTGTTTGCACGCCTTTTGCAATGCCCATCATCGGCGTGAACTCACCGCGATCGCCGAGCCGATTCCAAGCCAGCGCTGGGCAACCAACATGATCACGCTGTTATGCGAAGCCAACGCCCAAGTGAGGGAAGCCCGCGCCCACGGGCCTCGCGGCATTGCCCGCTGCCGACAGCAAGCGCCTGCAGACTCGCTACGACACCATCCCCACCACCGCCGAAGCCTATAATCCGCGTCGTCCCCGCTCCTCTGGTACCCGCGGGCGGGTCAAGCAATCCCCGGCCTATAACCTCATCGCGCAGCTACGACAACACCGCGATGAAGTCCTGCGTGTTATCACCAACCTGCGTGTTCTCTTCGACAACAACCAGGCCAAACGCGACATCCGCATGCCCAAGCTCAAGCAGAAGGCTTCCGGCTGCTTCCGCTCCACGACCAGCATGGAAGCGTTTACCATCATCCGCTCCGACCTCTCAACCTTACACAAACAGTCTGCCCACATCTTCCAGTCACTCGTCCTGACATTCCAGGGTAGCCCTCCGACGCCTCATCATCTGTAGCTGCTAAGAGGCTGTCTAAAAAGGGCCGCAGACCAGAGTCAGGAGTAGGCTGGGTTAAGGAACGAAACCCAGCGTTTACAGGCCAGCTGGTTTGCTGGGTCTCGTCCCTCGACCCAGCCTACCGATTTAAAATCAATGGCTTAGTTTTTAGACAGCCTCTAAGGTCCACACGGACCATACCGTAGGTTGCGTTAAAACACCACCATTACAGGAGATCAGCAAGTCCCCGCGCTAGGCAGGACAGCACAGGCAGGCATTCTAAGGGTAGGGGGTAGGCGCTCACCACATCCTACACGCAAAGCAAAGCTTCCGTGAGCAGGTAGCTACAACGGCTGAAGACCGGCAGCTGAAAGCAGCTTGTTACTCACGCGCATCCAAATCCTCTGAGTAACATCAAAGTCTCATCGGCATTACCACAAACGTCTCCCTCTCCTTACCTTTATTCCGCAGAATCACGCTACCGTCTGAATCTTTAAACCCAATCTCGACTTCATCTTCTTCCAGAACATTCAGTATATCTATCAAGTACCCAACATTGAACCCAATGACCATCGGCTCTTGAGAATAGGTTATCTCCAGCTCTTCCTCTGCTTCTTCCTTTTCCGGATTCTGCGTTTGAAGCCTGAGCTCTCCCTGATCCAAACTGAACCTCACCCCTCGATACTTTTCATTCGACAAAATCGACGTCCGAAACAGCGCCTGTTTCAGTGTATCTCTATCAACATAGGCAATTCGTTCCGGCGCTGGCGGTACTACCCGCTCGTAATCCGGATAGCGGCCATCAACAAGCTTCGATGTCACCAATACATCTCCTATGACAGCTCGAAACATCTTCTCCGAGATTTCTATCTGAACTCTCTCATTTGCATCCCCCCCACCAAGCAGCCGGTTCAGCTCCAATACTGTCTTCCTCGGAAGGACGATCTGCATTCCTTCCTCAACTCCCAGCGGTAGCATTTCCTCCACCTTAGCCAGACGATGACCATCAGTTGCAACTGCTACCAACCTATCCGATTTCAGCTCCAGAAGAAGACCATTCAAATAATAGCGGACATCTTGATGTGCCATTGCAAACGCCGTTTTCTCGAAGAGATGTTTCAGCGTTTGCCGCTCAACATCGACATTCTGCATCCCTTCATTTCTCTCCATAACTGGAAAATCACTTGCCGGCAAGGTACTCAACGTAAAACGACTCCTTCCCGCAACCAAAGATGCGCGATTTTCTTCTACCTTCAACGCTATTCCCGTTCCCTCGGGTAATGCCCTGCAAATCTCGATCAGCTTCCTTGCCGGTAGTGTTATCTCTCCCGACTGCTCAACCGTCGAACCGGACTTCGCATGGACTTCTATTTCCAAGTCGGTTCCGGTAATTTGCACGGAATCGTCCTCCGCCGATATCAGCAGATTGCCAAGTATTGGGAGCGTCTGCCGTCGCTCCACGACTCCTCCTACCTTTGTGAGCGCCGGCATCAGGGTCTCTCGATTCACATGTATTTTCATTATTATATCCCCTGTATATTGATATATTTATAGTTAATCTTGTGGATAACTGAACAGATCTCTTTTTTCTTTTGCTTTCAGTTTGTTATCAATAAATGTACTATTGAAATCTCTTGTGATTCCCTGTTTATAATCTGTGGATTTATCCACAAGGTTCCGTTGTCAAAAGTTGCTCACCGGTTATCCACATCAAACCGTCAGGGTTCGCAACAGGTTTTTGTAATCTTCTTCAATAGTTATGTCACTTTCACGTAACTCCTTGATTTTTTTTGTTGCGTGGATCACCGTGGTGTGATCCCTTCCTCCAAAGGCACTGCCGATTTCAGGCAGGCTATGTTTGGTCAGCTCCTTAGTAAGTGTCATGGCAAGTTGGCGAGGTCTGGCGATCGATCTACTTCGTTTGTTGGAGGTCAGATCCGCAGACCTGATTTTGTAGTATTCCGCAACTGTCTTTTGAATGTTCTCTATGGTTACCTGCCTGTCTTGAGCAGCCAGCATGTCTCGAAGTGCATTCCTGGCAAACTCGAGGTTTATTGGAATACCGGTAAACTGTGAGTTTGCTACTAAGCGTCGTAATGCCCCCTCGAGATCTCGGATATTCGAGCGGACATGTCTCCCGACAAAGAAGGTAACGTCTTCCGGTAAGTCGATACCGATGTGGATCGCCTTATTTTGCAGGATGGCTACACGTGTCTCCAAGTCCGGAGGTTCAATCGCAACGGTAAGACCCCAACCGAATCTTGACTTTAATCTTTCTTCCAGCCCATTGACCTCTTTCGGGAACCGATCGCTTGATAACACAATCTGTTGTTTGGATTCGAAAAGGGCATTGAAGGTGTGAAAGACCTCTTCTTGTGATCGTTCCTTACCCGCGAAGAACTGGACATCATCGATAAGCAGCGTATTGACGGTTCGGTAGCGTTTTTTGAATTCCTCGATCCGATTATGCTGTAGGGATTTCACCATCTCAGTGACAAATCGTTCTGAGTGAAGGTAGGCTACATGTGCTGAGGGATTGTTATCCAACACCATATTTCCGATTGCATGCATTAGGTGGGTCTTTCCTAACCCGACACCTCCGTATACAAATAATGGGTTGTATACAGTCCCAGGGTTGGTGCCTATCTGAATCGATGCTGCCCTGGCTATTTGGTTCGATTTTCCTTCGACAAATGTGTCAAACGTAAACTCGGGGGTCAGGTTGCTTGCGGAGCGGTGTTCCCGGGACTTCACCTGAGGTACGAATGTATTTCCTCCCTTGGTTTCTGTTGGATCGCTAGGTCGTTGTAAGGTGCCGATCTCAAATAGGATTGTGTGGGTTTTCCCACCGCTCAGGTGGGAGCAGACCTCTATGATCCGTTGCTCATAGTGTTGTATGACCCAATTCCTTACGAAGTGGTTAGGGGCGTACAGCTTGAGCTGACCATTCTCTTCAGTTGCCTGGAGGGGGAGTATCCAGGTATTATACTCAGTTGTCGTCAGATCGCCTTTGAGGCGGGAGGCACATTGATTCCAGATTCCCACGGATATTCGATCTCTCTGTCTATAAGCCTGTTACTGGTGGAGATCCGCAGAAACCTGTATCGACTTTCAGTATATATCGAAGGATCTGCGGATTGTATGCCCGCATCGTGAAGATGGAAGTTTATATCGGTTTCCGTTACTTATCCACAAGCGTGGACCCCTAGAAAAGATTGCGGGAGATCTGTTTTTCCCTTAACCTGTTGTTTTTATTAATGTACTAGAGGCATTTTTAGGAAAAATGCTGGTTGTCGTTGACCTTACGGCCACTGAGAAAATATAATTCGAGCCTTTTCCAATCAGGTCACTTAGCGGCGAGTGAGCACTATGCTCCTTGAAATCGACAAATGAAAAGAACCTTCCAGCCAAGCCGGCTAAAGCGTGCCCGGACCCATGGTTTTCGTGCACGTATGTCTACTCGCGGTGGGCGTAAGGTACTAGCGGCGCGTCGTGCAAAGGGGCGTGCGTGTCTCTCAGCCTGATCACCAGGGCCCTCAGAGGAGTCCCCCTCAGAAGAGTCCTATAGATACGTGCTTTCCACACCAGGCGCGCCTAAGGCGATCAGGGGATTTTCGGAGTCTGTTTGCCCAACCGGTGACGTCGACTGATTCCTGCTTCGCGGTTTTCGCTCAGCGCAATGGTCGTAAACCGGGACGCCTGGGGCTTGCGATTTCAAAGAGATACGCTCGGCGGGCCGTTGACCGGAGCCGTATGAAACGCATTGTGCGTGAAAGCTTTCGTCAGCATCGCCATTCCCTGCAGGGTATTGATTTGGCAGTGCTCTGTCGTCCCCATGCCGTAACCTTGCCGAACAGCCGGCTCTTCTCCTCCCTAGCTGCACACTGGAAACGGGTTCGGGAACGATTATGCGTGGTCTGTTAGTTGGTCTCCTCCGTGGTTACCAATATTTAATCAGTCCGTTACTTGGGAGCCACTGTCGCTTCTATCCAAGCTGTTCCCATTACGCCGTTGAGGCGATTGAGACCTATGGGGCGCTGCGGGGTACCGGGTTTGCTTTGCAGCGCCTGCTGCGGTGTCATCCCTGGCATCCTGGTGGATATGATCCGGTCCCAGGAACATCCGACGATACCCCCCATGGTTAATCTGCGTCTCCTGTTATTCTTTGCGCTTGCTGTCGTCCTGCTACTGATCTATCAGGCATGGATGAAAGACTATGGACGTCCTGTTGTCCAGTCTGAGGCTGCACAGCAACCTCCTGTCCTGACTAAGGAGACCTCTGAGGTGGATGGTACCCCGGATATCTTGGAGATACCGGATGCGCCTACGCCGGCAGTGGCTGCCACACCTGTCCCATCCGTGCAAGCGGTGGGAAATGAAGACCTCATTCGCGTAGAAACCGACTTGTTGAAATTGGAGATCTCACGGCGGGGTGCCACTATCACCAGCGCTTGGCTGAAGGATTATGCCGTTGTAGCGGAGGATTCGGGAACCAGGTTCCGGCTGTTCAAGCCGAGTCCACCGAACATGTTCATCGCCCAATCTGGGCTCCTAGGGGGCAAGCAAGGGCAGTTACCAACACATCAGGCAACCTTTTCCAGTGCTCGCGACCACTTCATCCTTGGACCGAATGAAAATGAGCTGATTGTCGAACTGCTCTGGACCCACCCCTCTGGGGTTGAGGTAAAGAAGCGTTATAGATTCCAACGGGGCAGCTATGTCGTTCGACTTGTGCAGGTTATGACCAATAACACCGGCTCATCGCTGGCGATTCGCTCTTATGAGCAACTCCAAAGGACCGAGCTGGTTGACCCGAATGCCTCTCAGTTCATCTATACCTACACAGGAGGTGTGTACTACAGCCCGGAAGATAAGTATACCAAGGAATCCTTCGGTGACATGCGGGACAAGAAGCTGCAGCGCGTTGTTTCTGATGGCTGGATTGCCATGATCCAACACTACTTTATGTCTGCCTGGATTGCGCCTAGCGGCACCCTGGAAACCTTCTATACCAATGTCCTCAATGGGTCCCGCTATATCATCGGTAAGTACTCCGAGCCTGTGACGCTGCCTCCCGGTGTTACGCACAGCTTTGAGAACCGTCTCTTCATAGGACCCAAGTTGCAGGATACCCTTGTATCCATTGCACCTGGGCTGGAGCTTGCAGTCGATTATGGTTGGCTGACCATCCTGGCCCAACCTATCTACTGGTTACTCAGCAAGATTCACGCGGTGGTCGGTAACTGGGGTTGGGCCATCATTATCCTCACTATCCTGATCAAAGCGGCCTTCTATAAGCTGTCCGAGACCAGCTATAAGTCCATGGCCAACATGCGCAAGATGACGCCACGGATGCAGGCCCTCAAAGATCGATATGGAGATGATAAGCAACGCCTGAATCAGGCTATGATGGAGCTTTATAAGAAGGAGAAGATCAATCCCCTCGGCGGTTGCTTGCCAATCCTGGTGCAGATCCCTGTATTCATAGCCCTCTATTGGGTCTTGCTTGAGAGCGTTGAGCTCAGGCACGCGCCTTTTGCACTCTGGATCAATAACCTATCCAGCCCCGACCCCTACTTCGTGCTGCCCCTGGTCATGGGTGTCTCCATGTTCATTCAGCAGAAGCTCAATCCAACACCCCCGGACCCGATCCAGGCCAAGGTGATGATGAGCCTCCCTTTTGTTTTCACCATCTTCTTCGCCTTTTTCCCTGCCGGGCTTGTACTTTACTGGGTGGTTAATAACATTCTGTCCATTGCTCAACAATGGCATATTACCCGTAACGTCGAGAAAGCGGCGGCTAAGGCCAAGGCCTGAAGTAACTGTTTCGGTCTCCAGTTCTATTCCGGCAGGGATTGCCCGGATCCAGATGCTATGGATGGCAAAAACAGTCTAGAATGGGCAGTCTTTGCTACTTGGGGGAAGAAAGAGATGTGTCAAAATGTACGTAACTCGCTGGGGTAGGAACACACGATAGAAGAACTCTATTAAAGTTATTTGCAATTCGAGAATTCAGAAGATCGAATAGATGCCAGATTCTTGTTTCCATTGCAACTCGAGCAGTTCAACTCGTAAATGGAGCAACTAATCCTGCGGATGCTTTAATCGGAGATCTTGAAGCGGTACTTATAGTCGCAAATATGACTGATTGTCGTGGTCGAGGCCCATATTTTGCGGGAAATATTTCAGGGGCTTCCGGTTTTAAGCGCAACTTACGGGACCCCTATAATCAAGTGCAGCATGCTGTTGCTGGAATTGTTATAGGCTACCGACACGGATGGGTTGGGCATCATAAAATAAGGGTAATGGGAATCACTTTTCTCGGCAAATGAACGCAACTTGGTAGGTCGGGGTAGGCGCGCCTTGCGATTCGGGCATGGGCAACCGAGGCGGAACGCGCCGTAACCCGACATCCAAGGCTGGCCCGTGGCATCTTGTGTCGGGTTACGGCGCGTCCAAATCCTGGGACTTGACTGAACACCGAAGCACGCGCCTAGCCCGACCTACTATTCCGTGAAATGGCCGCAACACAGTCTCATCCCGAGCGGAGTGAGGGATCTTAAGATTCCTCGCTATGCTCGGATGATAGGTTTTCTCGTTCCCACGCGCCGCGTGGGAACGCGGAAGCTCCGCGCTGCGGAGAAAAGGTGGAAAGGCGGGATGCGCTACGCTTTCCCGCCCTACTATATGAATCAGAAGTAGGGTGATGTATTTGAAAGACTGATAGAATTTATTGAAGGATTGGAAACCGTGTTGTAAAGACGCCTGATAAGCCCATAAACCCGAATAACAAAAGGTTTGATAGGAAGCTCATCATACACATTAAGCGCTGCCTGGAAAGCGAGCATTGAATGGTACGGAGGCTTCTTAATTGGACTGTGAATAATGAATGTCAACGGCCCTTAATAGTTGCTGTGGCAGCACGGAGACCATAACGGCCATCGCTACACCGCCGGGCATTGGTGGTGTGGGTATTGTTCGTGTCTCCGGGCCCCTAGCTTCAGTTGTAGCTGAAGGTCTGATTGGCCGCGTACCTAAACCACGCTTTGCGACTCTGGCTGACTTTCATGCCCAGGACGGCGAGGTCATTGACCAGGGTATCGTCCTGTTCTTTCCTGCCCCCAGATCCTTTACCGGCGAGGATGTTTTGGAGTTGCAGGGACATGGAGGTCCGGTGGTCCTGGATCTACTCCTGCAACGTGCCCTGGAGCTGGGTGCCCGTCCGGCTTGCCCCGGTGAATTCAGTGAGCGGGCATTTCTGAACGGCAAGCTCGATTTGGCCCAGGCGGAGGCCGTGGCGGATCTAATTGAGAGCACCACCGAGGTAGCTGCGAGATTGGCTGGCCGCACCCTGCAAGGAGAGCTTTCGCGTCGGGTCGAAGGTCTGCTTGAAGGGATCGTTCATCTGCGTAGCTTCGTGGAAGCGGCCATCGACTTTCCTGATGAGGAGATCGACTTTATCGCCGATCCACAAGTCGAAGCCGATCTACAAGACCTGATCCATGATGCAAAAGGCTTGCTCACCAGCGCCCACCAGGGTCACCTGATCCGTGAGGGACTCGACCTGGTCATCGCAGGTCCCCCTAATGCCGGTAAATCGAGCCTACTCAATGCCCTTGCTGGGGTCGATGCCGCGATCGTCACTGATATCCCCGGCACGACCCGGGATCTGCTACGCCAGCAGATCCAGATCGGCGGTATGCCCCTGCACATCATCGATACCGCCGGGCTGCGCCCCGCACGGGACCCTATCGAGCAGGAAGGCGTTCGCCGTGCCCTTGAACAGATCGAGCAAGCCGATCATGTCCTTTGGGTCTTTGATGGGCAGTCCGACCCGGACCATAGGGACTTCGATGTAAGTAGGCTACCGGCCCATGTTCCCCTTACCTATGTGCGTAACAAGATCGATCTGACCGGAACCCCTGCGGGTCTCAAGCAGGGGCCTTCAGGACCGGAGGTTGCAATCTCCGCCCTTACGGGTGCCGGGGTGGATGTCCTATGTGAACACCTCAAGGCGATCTGCGGTTTTCCGGCATCCACCGAGGGCGTGTTTATGGCCCGAAGGCGTCATCTGGATGCCCTGGATCGAACGTTGGTTTGCCTGGATTCCGCGTTGGAGCTGCTGAGGCAGGCCCCTGCTGTGGAGCTGGTAGCGGAGGATCTGCGTCAGGCCCAGCGGGCCCTTGGGGAGATTACCGGAGAGTTTACGCCGGACGATCTGCTGGACCGGATTTTTTCCGGCTTTTGTATCGGTAAGTAATAGCTGTGGCCTCGATCCTGGTCCGGTCAGCTTGAATGTCGATATGACCAGTGGAGCTCAAGGCATGAAGGGCTTGTAACTGAAAAGATCCCGTAACTTCTTGCGCGCCCTTTTCATTTCGCTACGGGAAGCGGTTGTTTGGCACACATCCGCGTGGGACGGGACGTCCGGGAGCGCCGAGTCGTAAACACAGAAGGCACGCTCGCTATTCCCGTGCGTTAATCCCCGGATCGAGTCCACCCCGCCGGTCACAATTCCGAGGAACTCCCGATCGGTCTTTCCCTGGGCGTGATCTCGGGCCAGCTTGTTCTCGCCGATGGTTCTGATCCGCGTGTTCGTTGCGTGCGCCATGCGCTGAACCGAGAGCCCTTTGTCCTTGGCATCGGAAAAGGCGGCCTCTGTCACCTTCCCTGTTTTTTCATCGGTATGCAATGGGGAGTAGATCAGGCGGGCAACTTTCTCCGGGTTATCGACAGGACCGGGGGAATGGATACTGACGCTTTCGGATTCGCAGGAGCATCCGGGCCTGCTCTTCGATATTTGGCTGCAACGATCGTTAGGCACCCCCGCCTCTTGGAATACCTCTCGACAATCCATGGTAGTCAGAAATCATCGACGGTCATCACGATGACCTCCGCGAGGCGAGGAGGTAATGTTTGCGCGACTGGAACCTGGTCTTCTCCGTTTTCCTCGTCCGCGGAATCGGCGATGTAACAGTAGTAACCGCTGCCGTCGAAATCGATGCTTGCATAGCAGCCGTTGCCCTCCCAATAGAGACTGATCACGCCGGAGCCACTAATCATCGGCTTCGGTAGAGGGAATGTCGAAGGGAATTGCAGCAGAAAGCGTGCCGAATCCATTACCGTCGCCATGCTTGCGGTTTTTCCCCCGTAACCGTCCCAATTGTCAGGAAGACTTTGATATTCAGCAAGCTGTAACAACAACGCTTCTTTGGAATCGACTTTTACAGCAGAACTCCTTGTTATCCATCGAGTGTCCTGCTGCGTGCCGAAGCCTTGTTCAGGAATCACCGGAAACAACGAAGTTAGGACACCGCCGTATCGAGTGTTCTGCCACATGCTGAAGTCTTGTTCAGTGAAGATGGAGGTCAAGTCTCTAATCGAGCTGCTTCGATCCGAAGCTACCCCACACCCCTCATCTACAGGTGCGGTCCCACCAAATGAATAGTCATAGTTCAGCCTGGAAGAAGACAAAGTGGAGAAGGTTGGCGTAATTAGGTTCATTGTTGCCCTCCAAGGCCGATCCGTTCGCACACGGTGTCGTTTAGAAGCTCGCCCAGCAACTCTTTATTGGCCTTGTGAAGTTCGACCATATGATGGTGTAACCTGCTGCCATCGGCAGGCTCGAGTAATGAAGACTCATCGGTGGCTGGGCTATCAAGTAACGCACGGTGCGCAGTTGTTATCTGGATAAGACACTCGTTATTGACATCCACTACATCGACGTTGACATTATCAAGCCTGCGGTGGGCCGTTGGCGCGGCGAGCTGCTTGAAAAAGCCGTGATGGGAATTCCACAAGCCTTCCAATTCAAACACGTGCGCAGGGACGAACCGAGACCCTTCTCGCAACAGATGGCTTGCCCGAAATTGGTCACACGCGCCTGTTACCCGAAACTGATCGATATATTGAAGCCCGATCGCGGAGATTCCCCGTTCCTTGGCAAGAATGGGAACAAAGGGTGTCAATAGCTCCAACGCCTTGCGCCAAATATCGTTCCAACGGGTATAGATATGGCAGCTGACCACGAGGAAATTTTTCCGGACAACAAGTACCCATGCCTGTTGGCCGTTCGGTTGTAGGGCATCGAACATAACGCCCGCAAGTCGCGGTTTGGCTGGAGCCTGTCGCTCGGGTTCTACCGGATCAACGACGACATCAAATAATATCTCCTCTTGCTTGAGTACTCGAGGTAGTTTATCGCGTACTCTGGGATGCAGTGCCATCAGGAGTGTCAGAATGTCTTCCCGTAAGGGATCCCGCCACTCCAGGGCGAAGGATACGGTCTTGATGGCATGCCGATCCGCTATGGGAACAACGGTCACCATGTTTGGACCTACTTGGTAAATAATGTTTACAAAATATGTTAGCAGCAGAGACCTATGATGTCATTGTAGTCGGTGGCGGGCACGCGGGGACGGAGGCGAGTCTCGCCGCGGCGCGCCTCGGGGCGCGTACCCTGTTGCTTACCCACAACATCGAGACCATCGGCCAGATGAGCTGTAACCCGGCCATCGGGGGTATCGGCAAGGGCCATCTGGTCAAAGAGATCGATGCCCTCGGTGGACTGATGGCCCGTGCGACCGACGTAGCGGGGATTCAGTTCCGCATCCTCAATGCCCGTAAGGGTCCTGCCGTGCGTGCGACCCGTGCCCAGGCCGATCGTATGCTTTACAAGACGGCGGTACGGCGGGCACTCGAGTGTCAGGAAGGTCTGGACCTGTTCCAGCAGGCGGTGGACGACCTGTTGCTGGAGGATGGGCGGATCGCCGGTGTTCTCACCCAGATGGGCCTGACCTTCCGGGCATCTACCGTGGTGTTGACGGTCGGGACCTTTCTCGGGGGCCGCATACACGTCGGCCTTACGAGCTATGAGGGAGGACGCGCCGGAGATCCGCCCGCCAATGCCCTGGCCCGTCGGTTGCGTGAATTTCCTTTCCGGGTTGAGCGGCTCAAGACCGGGACCCCGCCTCGTATCGATGGGCGCAGCATCGACTACTCGGTGCTCCAGGAGCAGCCCGGTGACGATCCTGTGCCCGTCTTTTCCTTTCTCGGCCAAGCACAGGACCATCCGCGTCAGGTGAGCTGCCACATCGCCCGTACCAACGCTCACACCCACGAGATCATCCGCGCGGGTCTGTCACGCTCGCCTATGTTTACCGGGGTAATCGAGGGGACCGGGCCACGCTACTGCCCTTCGATCGAGGACAAGGTCGTGCGTTTCGCCGCCAAGGATTCACACCAGATCTTTATCGAGCCCGAGGGATTGCAGACTCGTGAGCTTTACCCCAACGGCATCTCCACCAGCCTGCCCTTCGATGTGCAGCAAGACCTGGTCCGCTCCATGCATGGCTTTGAACAGGCCCGTATCACCCGCCCCGGTTATGCAATCGAATACGACTTCTTCGACCCCAGGGACCTCGAGTGCTCGCTCCGGACCCGTTTCATCCCAGGGCTCTTTTTTGCCGGTCAGATCAATGGCACTACCGGCTATGAAGAGGCAGCGGCCCAGGGCTTGCTGGCCGGACTCAATGCGGCCTTGCAGGTCCGGGGCGATGAGCCTTGGTGCCCCCGTCGGGACCAAGCCTATCTGGGCGTGCTGGTGGATGACCTGATTACCCAGGGCACCAAAGAACCCTACCGTATGTTCACCAGTCGGGCCGAATACCGACTACTCCTGCGTGAAGACAACGCCGACCTGCGCCTGACCGAGACCGGCCGCCGATTGGGCCTGGTGGGGGACGAGCAGTGGCGGGCCTTCGAGCAGAAGCGTGAGACCATTGAGCGTGAACGTGCACGGTTGAGGGATACCTGGGTGCGTCCGCACGACCTTGACCCGGATCTGCTCCGCGAGACCCTTGGCGATGACCTCCGTCGCGAGAGCCGGGCACTGGATCTGCTCGCAAGACCTGGAGTGACCTACCACTCGCTCATGCGTCTACCCGGACTTGGTTCGGGCGTGGTGGATCCCAAGGCAGCGGAGCAGCTGGAGATCCAGTGTAAATACGCCGGTTACATCGGTCGTCAGCGTGAGGAGATCGACCGCCGGCAGGCCCAGGAGGCCCTATGTCTGCCTGCCGATTTCGACTTCGAGCACATCCGGGGCCTGTCCGCGGAGGTACGCGAGAAGCTGATCAGGGTCCGACCTGCGACCATCGGTCAGGCGGCCCGTATCCCCGGAGTTACCCCGGCAGCGGTCTCTCTACTCTTGATCCATCTGAAGCGGTGGTCGGGATAACTTGATTGATGTAGGGTTCGCTGTGTGGACCAGCTGGGTGATTTGGATTATTTTTCCTATACTCAATTCTGCCCATTGCCTCGTTGAGCACGGCACCAGCTTCGGTGTTCGGCTCGCTTTCCGTGCGGAATCTCGTTGAGACGGTGTGTGGTAAAGATCCACTCTAGTACCTAGTTTCGATCGATTCTGCTAGTTTTGGCGCCGGAGCGTGAAAGCCAAGCGTGTGAGCAAGCAGATACTATGAACTTGCAACATCGGTCAAAACTAGGTACTAGTATCCCGTTTCAGCAAAATTTTCCGGTAAAACCAGCGCTGTCATCTCGACCGAAGGGAGAGATCTTTAGCGAAGATACAACCATAAAGTCACAAGATTTCTCGCTTTGCTCGAAATAACAGGGATGGTTTTAACAGAAATTTTTTGTGAAACGATGTACTGGCTCGACAGGCCGGAAGCCGGTGACTGGTAGCTGGTAGCATCTTGTTGAGCGACATTCACGCGACTGAATAAGGGGAAAACCCATGGGATACAGAGGACCAGGACCGCTCGGAACGGATTACAACAACCCCATCCGTGAGCCGGGGGACTTCAACTTTGGCGGGTCAAGCTCCCCATGGTCCTCGGGTATTCGACAGGTACCGCTGGATCGTGACGACATCATTTTCCTTGTCGACTATATCGTCGCTGAGATGAACACCAATGCCCATAGTCCTTTTACAAAGGGCCTGGCCGCGCTCAACCGCTTTCCCCCCGATGACTGCATCGAGGATATCGGCAAGCTGCCGCCCGAGATGCAGCGGGTGCTGGCTGTCCTCGACCTGAGTGGCCTGCTTGCTCGGTGTGTGGGTAAACATCTTACCAATCGTAAGCTGGCATTGATTCTGTGGGCCGAGAAAGTGAAGGACAAAGCCGACTGGGATCATAAGCCCATAATCAAGCGCCGGTTTCCTTCGAGTATTTCGTGTTTCAACGATGAGCATCTATACGGCCATCATGTCTACAATCATGACATTTGGTCCAATATCCACTATGGATATGTCGGCATGGCCGCCGGATTCTCCGAATGGGAGTTGATTCTGGGCGCCGCCGTCGCACATGTCAGATCGAGATGGAATAATGCGGAGTTATTCGAAGAGCATCTGGATATTATCCTTGAAAAGCTCGGGGATAACCCGATGACCTGGGACGACCCAAAAGACAAGGCCGCAATCAATGTGGGCATCCGGCTCTACCAGTACCGACCCGAACGGGTAACCGTGCGGGACCTGATGGGCGAGGTCTGGTTCTCCCGCAACTCCCTTGCTATCCGACCCTATGACCCACGGTTTGACCGGGTTACATACTGAATTGCTTTTCAATTTCGGTCGCGACGGCAGACATACCACTTGGGCTCGAGCCTCTCGACCAGTACGCCGCCTCTAGAACAGGTATTGTGAACATCGTTCGGGTTATCCGTGGAGATATACACCAACGGCAGAAAGTAATCGTCGATGATGAACTCTATGACCAACTCATTGGAATAGAAGTCACGGTATGCCCCGGCCAACTCATATAAGGGTGACTCCGGTAAGCGGAATCCCTTTTTATCGGTGTCCTGGAGCTCGCTGGCGGACGAGTCGGCAAGTGCGATGAATTCGTCACGGTGAAGATAGAATGCCCTTGCCGTTTTCGAAGGTATCCACATTCCCGAGGACTTGACGACCAGCATGATGGCCAGGGGCAGGAAGCTAATGACATGGGGCCGTTCTCTTCTTATCAACCACCTGAACAGGGATACAACCACAACGATGATGCTCAGGATAAAGAGAGCAGCATCAGCGAGTATCACCAATATCGTAATCAAAAAGTATAAAGAGAATTCGATGGAGAACCAGGGGTGTATAAGTAGTATATGGAAAATCTGGAGGGGAACCCATCCGATTACGAGTATCAGCAGCAGCTTAGGGGCTTTGTTGGCGCTTTTTCTCATTTCTCTGGTCATCTGTGGAAGCCCCTGGAGTCGTTTCCTCGCCAAGACTCTGATGATTGCATGAATACCGATCCCGACGGTTGATCGATCAGATAGGGATGCCGGCACGCCGCCATCCCTGGCGGCTATTCCATCCGATTTTGCTGGTTGTCATTTCAACCGAACTGAATGCCTTTCAATTCCAGTCACGGAGACAAACATACCACTTGGGCTCGAGCCTCTCGATCAGTACGCCGCCTTCGGAACAGGTATCACGAACATCGTCTGGATTATCCGTGGAGATATACACTAACGGCAGAGAGTAGTCGGCGACGATGAACTCTATGACCAATGCCCCGGAAGGCCATGTACGGCCAGCCACGGCCGATTCATATAAGGGCGATTCCGGTAAGTGGCATCCCAGTCTATCAGCGTTCTGATGTTCGTTGACGAATGGATCGGCAAGCTCGATGAATTCGTCTCGGTGATGATAAAAGGCCATTTCCGTTCTCGAGGGTATGTGGATTGGCAAGAAATAGAAGACCAGCATGATGGCCAGGGGCAGGAAGGTAGCGACATGGGGCCGTTCTCTCCTTATCAACCACCTGAACGATGACAGGGTCACAATGACAATGTTAGAGACCAGGAGGACAACACCAGCGAGTATCACCAGTATTACAATCAGAAAATCAGAAAAAAATCCGATGGAGATCCAGGAGCTCAAGATCAGCCTGGCGAGAATGTAGAGGAGGACCCATCCAACCACGAGTATCAGCAGCAGCTTAGGGGTTTTCTTGGTATTTTTTTCCATTGTGATTCAAACTATTTCGTGGCCTTATTGAGGCTAGGTGAAAGGGAAACTACGAATCACGCGCATCGACGCGAATGTTCCGTAGGTACGGAATTTGATTTGCGCGGATTCGTGTGATTCGTCGTTTTCTTTCGTTTACTAGGGCTTGAACAATTGTTGTGAATGCCGGATGGTGTACTGATGTCCGACCGAGGGGCAGTCCGGACGCGATTGACGGCGGGTCTCGAACAAATGGGCATCGCCCTGAGCGGCGACCGGACCGACGTCATGGTCCGGTATCTTTTGCTTCTCCAACGCTGGAACCGGGCCTACAATCTGACTGCCGTGCGTGCACCCTTGGAGATGGTCTCGAAGCATCTGCTCGATAGCCTGTCCGTGCTCCCGTACCTCTACGGCGATAAACTCCTCGATGTGGGGACCGGTCCCGGCCTGCCGGGTATCCCGCTTGCGATCGCCGCGCCGGAGCGGACCTTTTATCTGCTCGACAGTAACGGCAAGAAGGTCCGGTTTCTGCACCAGGCAGTGATGGAGCTTGGACTTATGAACGCCGTTGTGATTCAAGCCCGGATGGAAGCGTATCTCCCAGGGAGGGAATTCGCTACCATTGTCAGTCGGGCGGTAGCCTCGGTGCCTGATCTCTTGGGCCTGATGGCGCGCCTGCCCGCGCGTCCCATACGCCTTCTGGCAATGCAGGGGAAGCGACCGGCGGGCACCGAGCTCCGAGGGTTGGAACCGAGCCCGGACACCTTAAGCGTTCACCCGATTGAAGTGCCCTTTCTCAGTGCCGAACGCCATCTGATCGAAGCGCATTACAACTGAAACTATGGTACGGACGATCGCCATCGCTAATCAGAAGGGCGGTGTAGGCAAGACCACCACCGCTGTCAATCTGACCGCCTCCTTGGCCTCCATGGGGCGCCGCATACTGCTTGTGGACATGGATCCCCAGGGTAATGCCACCATGGGTTGCGGCGTGGACAAGAACAGCCTGGCGAGCTCCGCTTGTGACCTCATGCTCGGGAACCGGGTCTTCCGGGAATGCCTCGAGCACATCGAGGAACCGGCGCCCGGCTTCGACCTGCTGCCCGCCAACGGCGACCTGACCGCCGCTGAAGTCGGGCTCATGCGTTCACCCCAGCGTGAACGGCGGTTGGCCCACCTGTTGTCCGAGTCGGGAGAGGACTACGAGTTCATCGTCATTGACTGCCCGCCGTCGCTTAATATGCTGACTGTCAATGCCCTGGTGGCCGCGCAGGGTGTGCTGATTCCGATCCAGTGCGAATATTACGCCTTGGAGGGGCTATCGGCGCTCCTCCAAACGATCGACCAGATCCGCTCGAATCGCAATGGTGCACTGGCGATCGAAGGTATCCTGCGTACCATGCACGATCCGCGCAACAACCTGGCCAACCAGGTATCGACCCAGCTGATCACCCATTTCAAAGATCAGGTTTACCGTACCATCATCCCGCGCAACGTCCGACTCGCCGAGGCCCCGAGCCACGGTCAGCCGGCCATGCTCTATGATAAGACCTCCAGCGGCGCGGTCTCCTATCTGGCCCTGGCCGGCGAGATCCTGCGCCGACAGGAGAAACGCCATACCACGGCCGTGGGAAAACCGGTCGCGGGACCATAAAGAGAGGCTAGATCCAACCCATGTCTACGAAGAAAAAGGGCCTCGGTCGTGGCCTGGATGCACTGCTCGGCGGAATACCGGAGCCGGAATCCGGTGCCGGTGCCGGGGATGGTGAGACAGAGACGGAGGGGGAGGTCCCGGTAGTCTCGGAGGTTACCAGCCTTCCGATCGACGTGATTGCGCATGGACGCTACCAACCCCGACATGAGTTCGACCCGGACAGTCTGCGCGAGCTGGCGGACTCCATCGCCGCCCAGGGTGTGATTCAGCCTATCGTGGTGCGCCCGGTCGGTGCCGGACGTTACGAGATCGTCGTTGGGGAGCGGCGTTGGCGGGCCTCCCAGCAAGCGGGCCTCACGGAGATACCCGTGGTGGTACGGGAGGTAGACGAGCAGTCCGCTATCGCCATCGCCCTGATCGAGAATATCCAGCGGGACGACCTCAATCCGCTGGAAGAAGCAGGGGCCCTGGAACGCCTGCTGACCGAGTTCGAACTGACCCACCAACAGGTTGCGGAAGCGATCGGGAAGTCCCGCACCATGGTGACCAATCTGCTGCGCCTGCTGGAGCTGAACGACGACGTCAAGCAGTACCTCCGGGACAAGCATCTGGAAATGGGGCATGCGCGGGCGCTCCTGGGGTTGCGTGGACCGGGGCAGAGCGAGGCCGCTAGCCGGGTCGTCTCCCACGGACTGTCCGTGCGGGAGACCGAGAAGCTGGTGCGCCGCCTGCAGGCAGCGGGTCAGGATCAGCCCGCGACTGTAGCCTCCGAGCCGACGCAGGACCCCGATATACGGCGACTGCAGGACGATCTCGGTGAACGGCTCGGGGCCCAAGTCCGGATCAGGCACGGCAGCCGGGGTACGGGCAGGCTGGTCATCGCGTACAACAGCCTTGACGAGCTCGATGGGATCCTTGCTCATATAAAGTAGGGTTATTGTCATGCAGATTCGGCGATCTGCCGAGGGCGAAGTCCTACTCATATCGCTCGGCCTTGGTGGCTTCCATCTAATGTCTAACGAGTAGGATCTTCACGGAAGAGTTAGCCGCAAATCAACGCAAATGGACGCAAATAAACACAACGGGATGGAGAGCCGTCGATGATGGCAAGCCGATTCCGGCCGATTTGCGTTCATTCGCGTTCATTTGCGGCAAAAACGACTGGTCATCATGGTGCTCGACATCGGCCCCCGAGGAGACATTTACAAATGACTGCGAACGTTCAGATCATCGAGCGTGATGGCGTACCCGAGTACGCAGTCACACCCTACGAGGAATATGAAGAGCTGGTCCGGCTGTCGGAACAGATGCAGGACATCCAGGCCTACGACACCGCCATGGCAGATGCCGGAGAGACGGTGCCGCATGCAGTGATGCAGCGCCTCGTAAATGGCGATTCACCCCTGCGTGTTTGGCGTGAGTACAGAGAATTCACACAGGCCGCACTGGCCCAGAAGGCCAGTATCGACAAGACCTACCTCTCGCAGATCGAGACCGGGCGCAAGCAGGGCTCAGTCGCGGCCTTGGCGCAACTCGCGTCCGCACTCTCCGTGGATGTGGATGATCTGATCGATCCCGGGATGTTGGACGGACTGGAGCGTGTAGGCTGATCGCGTTGGATCATCGGTTAGACTTTAGCTCATACCCAGTAAGAGAATCCACCACCGATGTCGACCGTCACCGTTTCCGATAAGCCCGCGTAGGTCGGGTAAGGCGCGCCCGTTGTAACCGCGTTGGCCGCGGTGATTGGCGCGCCGTCACCCGACGCAAGATGGCAAACTACGCCGTATCGAGTGGCGGCCGTTGGGTGGTAGCCATCCCGTCGCCCTGGCCTGCCCCGACCTACGCGAGCTACGATATGCTTGCTCGGTGATCAAGAGCTACCGCGACAAAGCAACACGCAAGATCGCCGAAAGGCTGCGTTCCCGGCGACTTCCGGGCGACATTCAACAGCGTGCCATGATGCGCTTGGAGCGCATCAATGCGGCGGAAGCACTCGACGACCTTCGCGTTCCGCCGTCGCACCGGCTCGAAGTCTTGCGCGGAGACCGTACCGGTCAGCATAGCATTCGCATCAACGATCAATGGCGTATTTGCTTTGAATGGCGCGATGGCCACGCCTATGACGTTGAGATTACCGACTACCACTGAAACCGTACCCACCATGACCGAGCAGCTTCCTCCGAATCACCCCGGTCGCCACTTGGCCGAGTTTCTCGACGAGTATGAGTTGACCCTTTACCGACTGGCCAAGGATATCGGCGTGCAGCCAACCCGAATCGATCAGATTGTGAAGGGAAAACGCAGCATCACAGCCGATACCGCGTTGCGCCTGGGACGTTTTTTCGGCACGACGCCGGCGTTCTGGATGAATTTGCAGACCAACTACGACTTGGTCATTACCGGCGCCGAGCTGGGGGATTCACTGACAGGTAAACCCTGACCGGTGACTTCCGTCACGCCGCAATGATCCGGAACTCTGTTGCTTTGGCGACTGGACGCACATGTCGTTTTTCGCGCCGCATGTTGACAATACCGTAATTGGACAGGGTCTTCAGCGTGCGAGAGAGACTTCCAGACTTGCGACCCGTAGCCTTCGCTAAAGCAGAGATCGATTCCGGCTTCATTTCTGCGATCAGCTTCAGCAGTGCGCGATTTTCGTCGCTCAGAACCTCGGCAAGCGACGCCATCGAAGTGAACCAAACCTTGGGTTCTCCCGGCTTGGGCCTGTACTCGCCACGCGCGATGGCCGACATCCGCGCACGGATCTTCTCTTGCGGCATGATACCGATCACAATGGCCGTCACCGCCTCATAACCTCCCGCAACATGCGGTCGACTTCCGCGAATTCGATTCCGGAACCCCTATGCATGGCTCATCGTATCAGCCGCTAGTGACGTTCGCCAGGACCGTAGGTTGGGGTGAGGGACGAACCCCAACGATTTGTTGGAGTTCGCAAGCTTGCCCCAACCTACGAGCTGCCCCACGGTAACGTTAGGATTTCCCGGCGTCGATTTCGGTGATCGCGATGGATCGACCGGTACTTCCGAATGGAGTGAGCGATGGATAAGACAAAGGAATCCATCACCGATATCAACCGTCACCATCTCTGATAAGGGCCAAGTTGTTATCCCCACGACGATCCGCCGCCGACTCGGCATCGCTCCCGGCAGCAAGCTGGACTTCGAGCTGGAGGGAGATAGCATCCGCATCCGGCTGGGCAAGGCTATTCGCCCATCGCGGGTCGAGGACGGCTATGGGTTGCTGCGCTACGAGCGGCCCGGAGAACGGCGGCTCGCGGACTTCGATGTCGCAGCAGCCATGCGGAACCAAGATGCCGGTGGAGCCAGGGATCGGGATGATGATTGCCCTTGATACCAACATCCTCGCTCGCTTCTATATCGACACACCGGCGTTCTACGCGTTGATGCGGTTCGCGGCTTGCCCCCTGTCTACTCTCTTGTCCCATCCCTGGAAGATCGGTAGGCTGCACAGGCAGGCGTTCCTGGGGTGGCCGGCAGGCGCTCACCGCATCCTACGGGCTAACGTTATGCGCCAAAGTAGGAACATGAGAACAGCATCATCAGAGAGGGAATAAATGCCAACCTTTGCTGAAGCGAAATCGAACTTCGATACAGAGTACGGAAAGGCAAAGGAATTTGCCGCCTCTCTTGTCCCTGTTGATGGAAAAACCAAGAAGAATATTTCCATCCACAATGCCGAAGGGGAAGCCCTGGAAGAGTTCTATAAATGGCAGTTCATTTATGGGCTCATTTATAGCGGCCTTTACGCCAAGGACTATATTGGAACCGAGGTTCGCTTCCCGAAGGGTAACAAGGCATCCGCCCCGCTTCGTCTCGACGGGGCTATCTTTGATGATCCGGCGTGGCTCGATCACTACGACGACTATTGGCAGCAACGCCGCTCGCGGGACCTTGAATGGCTCAACGCGCACCTTCTCGCCGTGATCGAATTCAAGCGCGATGACAAGGAGATCGAGAAAGTCTTCAGCGGACAGATTAAACCCGCGATGAAAGAAAAGGACCCTGCCATTGCTTATGTACTTGGCATATATTACGACCGCGAGCGCCTCTACCTTTTCCACCGCCGAGACGGGTTATTCCTCCGGTATGACGAAGCCAAGAACCAGAAAGGCAAGAACAGCAAGGTAGGCGACCTTTCCCTTCATCTGCCAGACCCTTACATCTATATCCCCTCCTTCGGTGATCTTCACAACCGAGTCCATCGCCCCGCTCAGATTGACCGCAGTCGTCGCGCCTATACTGAACTCGATGTAATCACCTCTATAGCCACTGTCCAGCTTCAAACCGCCCTCTCCGAGGTCTTGCGTACCCTCGACAAGGCCGGACTTGTGAACCAACGCGGCTATCAAATCCTCATTGAAACCTTCGCTCTCAAAATCTTTGACGAAAAGCGCAATGAGAAATACCCAGAGAAGAAACTGGAGTTTTTCATCACGAACTCCGAGGTGGTGTTTCATGCTCTCAGCGACAGGCCAATTCAGGATTTCATCAAACGCATGAAAGGCATCCGCGACGAAGCTGCTGACCAGTATCAGAAAATCCTCAACGCCGACGCCACCATTAACTGGAAGAACGCCAACCACGTAAGGGCCGTTGTCGCCGTTTGTCATGCCTTCCAGGACTTCTCCTTTATCAAGTCTGCTAACAGCGACCTTTATCAACTCGTCTTTTACAACTTCGCGAACGCCTTCAAGCGCGACGAATCCGCGCAATTTCTCACGCCCCTCCCTGTGATTGACTTCCTCGTGAAAATCGTCAACCCGCGCGATGGCGAAACGGTCATTGATCCCTGCTGCGGCATAGCCGATTTCCTCTCCCTCTCGTTCGTCAACGCGTCGCGAAAGGACAAGGCCTGGCAGCTCGACGATGCCAATATCTATGGCGTGGATCTCGACGAAAACATGATTATGCTCGCCACGCTCAATATGCTGCTCAACGGCGATGGCGAGGCCAAACTCCACTACCGGCATACCCCCGGCTCGATTCTCACGAAATTTGCCAAAGGCAATCCGCCCGTCCTTGTGGACCTTATTCCCGACCGCCACAAGTCCGGCGCCTGGCGCGACTGGGCCGACAATACCCGCCTCATGCGGTTCGATGTCGTCCTCACCAATCCGCCCTTCGGCGAAGATCGCGCATACCGGCCCCGCAACGACCAGGAACGCCGCATTATTGAAATGTATGAGACATGGAATCTATCAGGCGGGGGCGACAACATTGACCTTGGCGTTGTCTTCCTCGAAAACGCCTATCGAATTCTCAAGCCGGAAGGCCGTCTCGGTATCGTCCTTTCCAACTCTATCGCCTCGATTAACCGCTGGAGGCAAGTGCGCGAATGGCTCATGGACCGGATGCGGATTGTCGCCCTTTTTGATCTTCCCGCGAACGTCTTCGCCGAGACGGGGGTTAACACAACCCTTGTCGTCGCCTACAAGCCCAAGAGTTCCGCCGTACTCGAGAGGCTTGTGGAATCGGACTATTCCGTCTTCACGCGCGACATCCGGCGCGTCGGCTACGAGAAGCGAACCAGCAAGCGCAACGTTTTCTTCAATCCCGTCTATCGCATGGATGAAACCACCTTCGAGGTGATGACCGACATTGAAGGCAACCCCATCCTCGACGAGGATTTCACCCAAACTATCGCCGACTTCCGGCAATGGTCGCTCGGGCAGGAAGAAACCCTTCAGCGCCTATTTTGCAAGGAGGCGTGAGCGATGGACTATCTGCGTGTCCCACGGGAAGTCAGACTTAGCGAAATCCACGCCCGCGATGCAGCTTGGTCGCCCTCCATGTACCGCCAAGTGATTATTCCCAACGCCAATGTCAAACGAGTGGAAGACCTTCTCATTTGTTCCAAGCCTTTCGAAAAAGGGGTTGAGCCAGGTTCTATAAATTACCTGCAGCGTTCTACCCATTTCTTCATCCGAACAAAGGCGCTTCAGAATCATAGTTACCTTCTGTATCCGAAAGGCGACACTATAATGCCGATTAGCCCGAGAGTATTTGAAGATCCCTTGTCAAGTCCCGCCAGATTATAGACACGTTTTTTGAACAGATTGGGTTGTTTTTGGTACCAGCTTTTCATGGTCTTCGCGGAGGGTTCTGGTTGGAGAAGTAGCCTTCCCTCCTTGACCGACGGCGATATACTCATGTCTAAGGATTCCAATGTTGGCGAGTGTGCGATAGTGGCTGGCGACCGCTGGCGAAACCACATGTTCAGCAGTGGAATCGTTCGTCTGCACCCGGCTGCGAATCGATATTATTTCTTTGCTTTTCTGAAGCATCCTCTATTCAAGACTCAACTTCTTGCACTGTCCCCGCGCGGCGCGACAATCACGCATGCCAAGACGCTATGGCTCGACTGCCTGATACCCTTCCCGAACCAGCTCGACGCAGAGCGCGTCATTGGCTATGTCTCAGCACTCATGCAAGCTATCGTCGAAAAGGAAAAGGCTATCCGGGAGAAATCGGATTTGATTCACAACCTCATCCAAGCAGAATTGGAGGGGAACCAAACGAAACGGCAGTTCCAGTATTTGTATCCTTCGATCTCCGAGCTTTCATCTCGCCGACGATTTGATGCCGTCATCTATGATCAGGAGTATAAGTCGAAGATCTGGCTTGTAGAAAACTATGCACATGGCAGCGAGACACCACAACAGGCAGGATTCACGGTAACACCAGGGCCAAGCCTTGAAATCAAGATCATTCGCACACGGATTGATTCGGAGACCTATCGCCCCGGTTACCACACGCTCATCCTTCCCAAAAACATTTCAGCCTATGGAACAATGAACGTTCTTCCATACCTGGGCACTGCAAAAAAACTCCCATTATTGAAGCGGGGAGATATCATTTTCGGCGAGGCGGGTTTCCAGAAAGGGCGTTCTATCGTGTTGCTTGATAATTGGCCGAAATGTACCACCAATGCACATGGCCTATATGCCCGCCGCTCCGATGGGGATCTTCAAAAAGCTATCTACTTCCGCTGCATCTTCAACTGGTATCGTACCATGCGTTTGATAGACATCATGGCGGTTGGTGGTTCTGGCGGCCATTTCTCGCCCGAATATTTTGATTACGTGCGTATTCCCAAGTTTCCCGAGGATAAGCAGGCAGAGATTGCGCGCTTGTATCATCACGTCGCACCGCAGCCCCCGGTAAAACCAACGCTCGACACCTTTGTAGACTGGCACCGCCGCTGGAATGCTGGATTGGGCATCTGGGAGCTTGACCGCGAGATGAAAGCCCTTCAACGCACCCTCTCAGTAGTGCAAGAGCAAATCATCGAAGGGAAGACGGTGAAGGTTCCACTAAATGGCGGAATAAAGGCATAAAGGGGCCAGGCTCAAATACCGCGCAGGGTTACAGCTCAGGTTTTGTGCCGCGGCAACGAGTATGTCGCTTGCCAGGACACGACCCTGGCACCCGAGCGTTTCGTGTTCGGGAAAGGAATTTGCGAACGCGCCGCTCGAAGTGTCGGGTCGTACCAGCGCAAAGCTCATGCGTCGTCGGCATCGAGGGCACGCATCAACGCATCCGCATCCTCGCAGCAGTTCGTTCGACCGACCTCGAGGTCCACTAGCGACACACGCAGTGCTCCCTTGCCGCCTCCTGCCGAACCTGTTGCAGCTCGGCAAAGGCTGCCTCAGTGAACACCACATAGCTCGGGCGCTTGTTCTTGATGATGTGGACAGGCCCATCGCGTAGCGTTTCGTCGACAGCGGATATCCCACGACGCTTGATCTCTTGGGCCAGAATGCTGTTCATGTCCGCTTTTATGTACTGATTTTGATACCGAGTCGAGCACAGGCTAGGATACCTGTCAAGGTCATCCCGGTACTACAAGCGTCGTTACCCGCGGCCTGATCAGCGCGGGAAATTGGGGACGTATCACGAAAGGGGGAATTGAGGACAAATACCGGCTCTTCCAACAGGGCAAGCACAGCATCCGCGTGTTGGTGCAAAATGGGTGTTCTTTTAATTATTTTTTACTTTTAACTAAGGTTCACCTATTAGCTCTTGGCAAACAAATGGAGCATACATATCCAAGTGTTGACATCTATGCAACTTGATAAATGACCGGCCTGTATTCGGGTAAAGGAACCGGCTTACCGTTCAATTTTGCAGTCTTCAACCAGCTTTCCTTGGCTGTCAACACTTCCGCCAGGGCTTTATTCTGCGTTTCACCAAAAGCGGAGCATGCCTTTAAATCCGGAATGTCAGCGATATATCCCTCGTCCTCTTCGCTATAAAAAATATTGATGTGGTAATCTTTCATCATTCTTGCCCGATATGAAGGTTGTGGATTTCTATCAATTGTAACAGTTGCTTGATTTGATATGGTTTTGCTTTTCCCTTGACATTTTGGAGAGGCTCTTTATGGATTCCGGACTGCTTTGGAGTGCGCCGGCAAAGCGGCGCGACCGCATCGAACCTCAGCCACGGGAGATACCAGCGGCGTTTGCCGAGAATCCGGGCTCTCGAGGTTCCACCCGCGCCGCGGCGACGGCGCTTTCCCCTGGTCGCAACACCTTTACCTCGGCGAATCCAAAGCGGCGGCAGGATTGTGCCACTTGGGCCGACCCCCCACTTATGCCCAGCACTGTAAATTCCGGTAAACATCGGGGTTAGGTTGCCGCCGCACTCCAAAAGGTCCGGTGGTCCCCTTCCATGATTGTTGGCAGTCCGAAATCCATAAAGAGCCACGCAGGATTGCGTTGATCCGGGTCTGGTAGCCTGGACCCTAGCCTTTGAGCCAGTCCGGTAAATCCTGATCCAGGTGCAGATAGATACCCTTTTTGGGCTTGGGCATCCGCAATTCGGCCTTTTCCCAGAAAGCTTCGTCAGTTTCCGGGATATCCGAGTAGTCGATATCCTCGTCCCGGAGGACTTCAATCTGTTTTAAGCGTTTTTTTGAGAGAGTCATAGTAAATCTTCCTTTCCCGACGGTTGGCCTTGCGCGCCGATATCAGGCAGGTCCTCTCACCACGCCCTGTGTGAACACCACCAGCGGTGCATCCGGCGAGAGCAGGCCAAGGCTGATTTCACGCACTTCGCCGTAGTCTTCGCGGTCATCAACCCTGGTCAGAACGGGACCATCGAACATGCGCCGGGCCTCGCCAAAGCTAATTCCATGCTTCTTATGGTTCGCCCGTTCCTTTTCCTTGAATCAAGCTTGGCCCTCGGCGGTGATGGGTGCTATCATGCCATCATTCTTGGCTGAATGATGGCATAGACGATGGTTCGAATGCAGGTCCAACTCAGCGAGCAGCAAGTCGAGATGCTGCGTGGGCGAGCGGCCCGTGAGCATGCGTCGGTGTCCGAACTGGTTCGCCGCGCCGTGAACGCCTGGATCGGGAACCAGCCGGAAACGAGCCCTTCTGAGCGCTGCCGCCGTGCGATCGAAGCCACGGGCAGGTTTGCCTCCGACAAACAGGATGTCGCCGAACGGCACGACGAGTATCTCGCGGACGCCTTCGGTCAGTGATTTTCATCGATACATCGGCGTTCTACGCGATCTTGGACCGCGATGACCGGGCACACGCTAGGGCACGAGTAACCTGGGCAACTGTTCTGTCACCCGCAAGTACGACAGCGCTGATCACCAGCAATTACGTGCTGGTGGAGTCGTTTGCACTGATCCAGGCGCGGCTTGGTGTCAGTGCGGTCCGTGAGTTCAACGACGCCATTCTACCCGTTGTCGTATGTCGGTGGGTCACTGAACAGGATCACGCTGCGGCCGTCAATGCCGTGCTGACTTCAGGTCGCCGTGACCTGAGCTTGGTCGATTGCAGCAGTTTCCAAGTCATGCGCCGGCTCGGTATCCACCGCGCCTTTGCGATCGACCGGCACTTCCGAGAGCAAGGCTTCGACCTGTTGCCTGAGATCACAGCCGAAGGCCGTTAAAGCACTGTGTCATTGACGCTTAGAGGCTGTCTAAAAAGGGGCCGTAGGTGGTAGGCTGGATCGAGGGATGAGACCTAAGCAAACCAGGTTTCCCGTAAACGCTGGGTTTCGTTCCTCAACCCAGCCTACCGACTACTCTGGCCTACGGCCCTTTTTTAGACAGCCTCTGAGCGCTGATGACGCCCTATCCGCCTACGGCATCCGCCAGCTTTGGTAGACCTCCGCTGAACGGACACGCCGACCCCTCGGTGCCGCAGACCAAGATGCGCAAGAAAGGCTCCGGGCCCATGAGCGATACCCCAGCCAGTGCCGATTGCCTTGACGTCGTCCTCCGGTACCACCAGCGGACGAAGCATCACATTGGCCATTACGCGCGCTCGCTGGGATTCACGGATTGGGCCAATCCGCCCGACCCCTTCCGTCGCTTCGAGGGTGCCCCGCTGTTGCGCCTCGTGCGCCCCGTCGATGACCCTGGTCCGACCTATATGACGCGCTAGTCGATTATGACGCGCTAGTCGATGATACATGGCTGCAGACGTTGGAGACGTACCAGCACCTTGACCGGGCGTGACTGCCTGTCCCTAAGACAAAGGGCATCACAAGATCAGATCTTTGGAGTGCGCCGGCAAAGCGGCGCGGCTTGGTCGGACCCGAGCGGTATGCGGTGCCATCGGTATCTGCCGGAGACCTGAGCGCTGCGTTTCACCCGCGCCGCGGCGACGGCGCTTTTCCCTTACTCGGGGGTAAGCACAAGGTCAAATCCAAAGCGGCGACGGATATGTGCCACTCAGCTAACGCTACGGTCACACCAGGTTCCGTGGGTTTTGGTAACTACCAGGGTAAAAGGCTGCCGCCGCACTCCAAATCCGGAAGTTTCGGTTGCAACAGGTAATGTTGCGGTGCATCATGCCGATCGGAGTTTGACGGTGTGATTGACAGTCCATATACTGCGCCGTCGGTAGGGCATTATCCCCTTGAACAGAAAGAAGAACCGATGCAACAGCAGGGTGCGCAGCGGGCCAAGGGCGTCCTGATCGCACAGCTTGCCCTGGTGCCCATCCTGACCGTTACCGCCTTGCCCTTTGGCCTGTCTGTTGCCTTGTCGGTCCTGATCGGGGCCACCGTGTGCCTGGTAGCGAATTCAGTCTTTGCCTTCCAGGTCTTCCGGCAATACCAGGCCCGGGACCCGCAGTCACTCGTGGCGCGGTTCTATGGCGCGGAGCTTATCAAGTTGTCCTTGGCCTTAGGGCTGTTCTTCGTTGCCTTCGTGACGATCGAGGGTTTGAGCTGGCCCGCCTTGCTCGGTGCCTATTTCGCCGTACAAGTGCTGTCCGCGGTTTTCGTGCCCGATTGGGATGCCCGCCAGGGTGACGAAAAGAACACGTGAGAGATAATCGATGGCTTCTTCCGAAACGCTCACATCCCAAGGGTACATCAAGCACCATTTGACCAACCTCACCTTTGGGAACCATCCGGAGCATGGCCTGACTTTCGCATCCTCCGCGGAAGAGGCGGCGGAGATGGGCTTCTGGGCCGTTCACGTCGACACCATGTTCTTCTCGATCCTGCTCGGCGGCTTGTTTCTCTGGTTCTTCAAGAAGGTCGCAGACAAGGCCACGGCCGGGGAACCGGGAGGGGCTCAGAACTTCGTGGAGTGGATCGTCGACTTCGTGGAAGACAATGTCCGCGGCTCCTTCAGCGGCAAGAATTCCCTGGTCGCCCCCCTGGCGCTGACCATCTTCGTCTGGGTCTTCCTGATGAATCTCATGGATCTGTTCCCGGTCGATCTCATTCCCTACTCGTTCCAGGCCTTGGCCTCCCTGTTCGGCGCGGATCCCCACCATGTGTTCCTGAAGATCGTTCCTACCACCGATCCGAACGCCACCTTCGGGATGTCGCTGACGGTGTTCTTCCTGGTGGTCTATTACAGCATCAAGATGAAGGGCGTCGGCGGGTTCCTCGGCGAGCTGACACTCCAGCCGTTCGGCAAGTGGGGACTGCCCGCCAACCTGATGTTGGAGGGTATCAACCTCCTCTCCAAGCCTGTCTCCCTTGCCTTGCGTCTGTTCGGAAACCTCTATGCCGGCGAGATGATCTTCATCCTGATCGCGCTCATGTACGGCCACGCGATCGTCATGAGCATCGGTGGTGGCCTGCTGCAGATCGGATGGGCCATCTTCCATATTCTGGTCATTACGCTACAGGCGTTCATCTTCATGGTGCTGACCATCGTTTACCTGGATATGGCGCATCAGCAGCACCACTGAACGACCGATTTCAACCTTCTCTCACCCACTCTACAGGGGGAAACCATGGAGCTCGCACAAGCAATCGTTTACATCGCAGCCGGTCTCATGCTGGGTCTGGGCGCCCTCGGCGCCGCCGTCGGCATCGGTGTCCTCGGTGGTCGCTTCCTCGAAGGTGCCGCGCGCCAGCCCGAATTGATCCCGATGCTCCGCACCCAGTTCTTCATCGTCATGGGTCTCACCGACGCCCTGCCGGTCATCGCGATCGCCATGGGTCTGTACCTGATGTTCGCTGTCTGACGCAGATCCGACCTGCCCCCTGGGCACGGACCAAAGCTCTCGTCCCCTGCGAGGCCACGGCATGAATATCAATCTGACGCTAGTACTCCAGATGATCGCGTTCGCGGCATTCGTCTGGTTCTGTATGAAATTTGTGTGGCCGCCTATCGTCAACGCGCTGGCGGAACGCAAGACCAAGATCGCCGAGGGGTTGGCGGCGGCCGAGCGCGGCCATAAGGAACAGGAGCTCGGCGCGCGGCGGGCCACCGAGCGGATAAAGGAGGCCAAGTCCAAGGCCGCCGACATCGTAAGCCAGGCCCAAAAGCGGGCCACCGAGATCATCGACGAAGCGAAACAGGACGCCCGGGAAGAAGGCGCTCGGTTGGTCCACGCGGCGCAGGCCGAGATCGACCAAGAGGTCAACCGGGCCCGCGAGGAGCTGCGGGAAAAGGTCGCGGTCCTGGCGGTGGCGGCGGCGGAGAAGATTCTAGAGAAGGAAATCGACCCGGCCGCTCACGGTGCCATCGTCGATTCCTTCGCAAAACAGATCTAAGGCGTGCCCATGGCCGGAGACATCACGACAATCGCACGGCCCTACGCCGAAGCTGCCTTCGCACGGGCCCGGGAGAGCGAGCAGGTGGACGCCTGGGGTGAGGCCCTGGCCACCCTGTCAGCGATCGCCGCCGATCCCAGGATGGCGGAGCAGATCGGCAATCCGAACCTGCCGCGCGAGCGGCTGCGCGACGCCATACTAGAGATTGCCGGCGAGGTCGTGCCATCGGAAGTCCGCAATCTGGTCTCGCTGCTGGCGGCGAACAATAGGCTCTCCACACTTCCCGAGATCGCTCGCCTCTTCGAAGCACTCCGGATCCGGCATCAGGGCGTCCGCCGGGTGCAGGTCTTAAGTACCTTTGAGCTAGGGGAAGATGCGCGGAGAGACCTTGCCGCGGCGCTCGAGAAGCGGCTGGGGGCCGAAGTGGAGATGACGGTCGAGACCGACCCGTCCCTGATCGGCGGCGTCCAAATCCGGGCCGGGGATCTGGTGATTGACGGGTCCGTGCGCGGCAAGCTGCACAAGCTGGCCACCGAATTGCAATTTTAACGGGAAACCGCCATGCAACTGAATCCATCCGAAATCAGCGGTCTAATCAAGCAAAAGATCGAGCAATTCGAGCCTACGACCGAGGCCCACACGGAAGGCACTATCGTCAGCCTGACCGACGGCATCGTCCGCATCCACGGCCTGTCCGACGCCCAGTACTATGAAATGCTGGAGTTCCCCGAAAATACCTATGGGTTGGCGCTGAACCTGGAACGCGACTCCGTGGGTGCGGTGGTGCTCGGCGAGTACACGCACTTGTCGGAAGGCGACTGGGTACGTTGCACCGGGCGAGTACTGGAAGTTCCCGTCGGTGAGTCCCTGTTGGGTCGCGTCGTCGATTCCCTGGGCAACCCCCTCGACGGCAAGGGTCCGATCAATGCGACCGCGACCTCTCCGATCGAGAAGGTCGCCCCCGGCGTCATCAGCCGCAAATCGGTGGACCAGCCGGTGCAGACGGGCCTGAAATCCATCGACGCTATGGTACCCATCGGTCGGGGCCAGCGTGAATTGATCATCGGTGACCGCCAGACGGGCAAGACCGCTGTGGCCATCGATACTATCATCAATCAGAAGGACACCGACATCAAGTGCATCTATGTTGCCGTCGGCCAGAAAAACTCGTCGATCGCCGGGATCCAACGCAAGCTCGAAGAGCATGGCGCCATGGATCACACCATCATCGTGGCCGCAGGTGCCTCAGACTCCGCCGCCATGCAGTACATCGCGCCCTACTCCGGCTGCGCCATGGGCGAGTACTTCCGCGACAAGGGTGAAGATGCGCTAATCATCTATGACGACCTGACCAAGCAGGCCTGGGCCTATCGGCAGGTCTCCCTGCTACTGCGCCGTCCGCCGGGCCGTGAGGCCTATCCGGGCGATGTCTTCTACCTGCACTCGCGCCTGCTCGAACGGGCCGCGCGGATCAACGCGGAGCATGTGGAACAGCTGACCGACGGTAAAGTCAAGGGCCGGACCGGCTCCCTGACCGCCCTGCCCATCATCGAGACCCAGGCCGGTGACGTGTCCGCCTTCGTGCCCACCAACGTCATCTCCATTACCGATGGGCAGATCTTTCTGGAGACCGACCTGTTCAACGCCGGTATCCGTCCCGCCATCAACGCCGGGCTATCGGTATCCCGCGTCGGTGGTGCCGCCCAGACCAAGGTCATCAAAAAGCTCGGCGGCGGCGCGCGACTGGCGCTAGCCCAGTATCGGGAGCTGGCCGCCTTCTCCCAGTTCGCCTCCGATCTGGACGAGGCCACGCGCAAACAGCTGCAACGCGGTGAACGGGTGACCGAGCTCATGAAGCAGGTCCAGTACGCACCCCTGAGTATCGGCCAGATGGCGGTCTCCCTGTTCGCCGCCAACGAGGGCTATCTGGACGACCTGGAGGTCAACAAAGTCGTGGATTTCGAGCACGCCTTGCAGACCTATATGAAGACCAGTCAGTCGGACCTCCTCGCCAAGATCGACAAGACCGGCGATTACGACGAGGAGATCGCGGACGCCCTGCACGCGGCGATCAAGGATTTCAAATCGAATCACACCTGGTAAACGGGTAACAAAAACTGATCCCCGGATCCCGGTGGGAGCACCGGGGAACAAGTAGGCTATACCGGGGGCCACGGAAACCGGATACTATTGAGATCGCGATCGGCAACGCCATCGATTGCATGTTAGCTGCCAGAAGGGATGGGGGCAGGTGTAGCATTGATGTACATTCAGGTGCGGATATGCTTCGAAGCTAGACCTCGCCCCGTGCCTTTCTTCCTGCTCCTTCTCGCGCAAAAACAAGGCGGAGTTTGCCCACTCTTCCATCGGGACTGAATGGCAACTGAAATTACCCGGTATTTCGCTTGAGAAGGTTTCTGGTACATTCGCACTGCCTACGCTATGCGAGCAAAAAGGCAATAAGTGTCAAGACTAGGGTCCGACGTAGCCACGACCTGTCAACTTGAATGATTCTGAAATCATGACTTGGAGACAACAAATGCAAATTGAACCGACTGCACCATCGTTGCGCAAAGCATTGCAGCATGTGTTGCTTGCCGTACTCGTAGTCGCAATCAGCGCCTGCGCGACGCCTCGCTATGACGCCGGATACGAAAAGAGCGTCAAGGCAACGGCAAGTGCATTAAACGTCTTCTTCGTTACCAGCAAGAACAAAACCGGAAACATTGCTTATAAAAATGTGGTCAAGGACTACAACAAGGTCGAAGCGATGTTCGACGACATGTTGCTCACCGCGAGACTGCTTCCAAATTACCAAGGTATCGCTGGCAAAGTAGAGGGCGCTAGAAACCGCTTCCTTGAGATTCGCCAGGAGCACAAAGAAGAGAAAGTGCTGAAACCGGGTTATTTTCAGGTTGCACAAGATAATTTCGACGTCCAGTTTTATGATCTTCTGATGCTGGCAGGGGAGGGGGTGCTCCCGAAGTAGGTGGCTAGGTCGTTGCCAATTTGGCAATACGCCTTGCGCTAATCTTCGCGACTCGTCTCGTTCAACGATTGCAAACAGGTGAACAATTATGGCAGACATCAACATTAAGGAACTAGGCTCCGACATCATCAATGCGCTGGTTCCTCATGTAATTTCGGGTAGCCATACGCTGGCAAATTACAAGTTTCATCGCGCTAAACTCGTTGCCGAATTTACCGAGAGCATTGCCAAGCAACTGAAAGCTGGGCACATCTCTGAGAAGAATGCAAGAAATTTCCTGCGCGACCGAGAACGCTTGGAAATCGACGCATTGGAGACAAGCGACATTATCGAGACGTCGACCAGAGTGAAAGCTGTCGAGGCCTTAATGAAGGTGGTGCAGGGAGCAATCAACAGCGCAACGGGACTTTCCATCAGCATTTTTTGATGAATCCTGTGCTGTGTGCCCCGGTTGTCAACCGGGAGCGACGAGCAAGCTCGTAGTTGGTTGGGCAAAGCCGCAGGGACGCGGTGTGCCCAACAAAATATGTGTTGGGCACATCGCGCCATCCCTAGCGTGCTTTTGCCCAACCTATCCTGCTAAGCCGTTAGCGAAACAATAGAAAATAATCAAGTGAACAGAAGAATATGCCGGAAATAAGCAGATTTTACGGGATAATCATCTCGATATTTTACGATGAACACAATCCTCCTCATTTTCATGCTCGTTATGGAAAGAACAAAACGGCGATAGATATAAGAACATTGGAAGTGTTGGAGGGAAAAATTCCGCCTCGTGCTTTAAAAATGGTAAAGGAATGGGCATCCCGACACCAACAGGAACTTATGCGCGCCTGGAAACTTGCGCAAGGCAACAAACCGCCTGAAAAAATTTCGCCCTTGGATTAGATTAGAATGGAGGGAAAACAATGTCATATGACGTAGTTTCGGCTATCTATGAAGGTGACTACAGAATTGCGCTTACCTTCGACAATGGGAAAAAAGGAGTTGTCGATTTCTCCGAATACCTCTTAAAAGGTGGAGTTTTTGACCGTTTTAAGGATATTGATTTTTTCAAAGATTTTTCGGTAAACGATGAATTAGGCACACTCACATGGCGGAATGATATTGATATTGCGCCTGAAAAGCTCTATTCAAAGGCTACTGGAGCGCCACTGCCTGACTGGATGGAATTATAGGTATTTTCGCTAACAGATCATTCCAAATGATATGGCATATAGCGATTTTAAAACGCTTGAGCAAGTGCATGAGGAGTTAGGGCTCGTCATACAAGGCGATAATAATTGCTATCAGCATATCCAACCCGTTCAACTCACGGAGTGGTTCGTGAAAACCATGGACCTGGCATATACAAAAGCCATTCGAATCAACACGGAAAGCGCACGGCAAGCCCTGATCGTCGATAATGTGCTCATTGAGCTTGAACAACATGTGGCGATTAGCTTTTTTCTGGAGAATACATTTAATGTGGATAGTGAGAAGGGTCTCACAGGGAATCCTGACGGGATTATCAGTAAAAGTACCAACCAACTGTATATCACATCACCGGTGGTGGTCCTGGTGGAGGCCAAAAGATCGGATTTAGGCAATGCTTTGCCACAATGCCTTGCTGAAATGGAAGCCGCCAGAATCTTCAATGAGCGCCGCGAGAATCCTGTTTCTCCGGTCTATGGGGTGGTCACTGACGGTGTTCTCTGGCAATTTGTGTCACTCGAAAACAATATTGCGACTATCGATAGTAGATTATACCCTTTCGAGGGCGGCAGTATGATTGTCGGCATTCTGAAATTTTGTGTGGAGAATAGTCGTTAAATCACCGGCATCAAGAACACGTAGGATGAGGTGAGTGCCTGTCTGCCCCAGGGACGGGGCAGAACCGCATCTTCGCGGTGGTGTATGCCCAACGGCGGAACAGTCCGGATTTGATTGAGTATAGGAAAAGATAACCGATGCGGTTTACGGCCTGCCCCTTGTCCGCTATATCTGGTCCATCTCCGGGGTGGGTAGGTAGGGCGACACGGACGGTTCCTAGGGTGGTGGGCAGACGCTTACCACATCCTACGTTGGCTTTGCGCGGCTCCAATTGCCCCCTTGACGAGGGTGTCGAAAAAGTCATTTCGAACCACAGAGAACACGGAGATAAGGAATCGGCCAATTCTCTCCGTTCTCTGTGTCCTCTGTGGTTTAAACTTCACAGATTGGCAGCTGACGCCACTGTTTTTGCGACCCCCTCCTTAAGGGAGGGGGAAAAATGATGCAACCGGCAATTCAACCGACTCTCTATGAATCCCTCGAGGCCCTGCCTGAAGGTGTGACCGGAGAGATCCTGAACGGACAACTCCATACGCAACCACGGCCTTCCTTCCCCCATGGGTTCGCCGGTTCTGCGTTGGGCGCCGAGTTGTTCAGCGCTTTCTATAAGGGGAACAGAGGTCCGGGCGGTTGGTGGATTATCGATGAGCCGGAGCTCCACTTCGTCCGCGATGTCGAGGTGACCGTACCGGATGTGGCGGGTTGGCGGCGCGAGCACATGCCGACACCCCCGACAGGCCACCGCATCGAGGTCGTTCCCGATTGGGTATGCGAGATCCTGTCTCCATCCACCAAGAGTAAAGATCGTGAGATCAAAATGCCGCTGTACGGACACTATGGCGTACAGTACGCTTGGCTGGTCGATCCGGCTGAGTGCACGTTGGAGGCGTATCGGCACGACGCCGGCGTCTGGTTGGAGATCGGTCGCTTTGCCGGTACCGATCGGGTTGTGGCACCACCCTTCGAGTCGGTGCCCATCGACCTGGAAGGCCTGTGGTTGCCCACACGGCTTGCTTCAGTCAGGTAGATTGGGGTTCGTTCCTCACCCCAATCTACGCTGCTGAAACTTGCGGATCAGGCAAAGCGGTATGACTCGGATTATGGTCGCCCTCAGGCCTTGAATACATACAAAACCTGGGATCACAAAATGGCGTTCACGGATTTTAAATCTATTGCACAAGTTCAGGAAGAATACAACATAAGCACAAAGCCGGGATAGCTACTACTGATTTGAATAAAGTGTTTGGGGCAATCGGGTATTTACTCATGCAGCCTATCGTCTGACAATCGCATTCAGCCGACCGTTTTCCACTATGCTCCAAACGGCGGCTGATGCCTGACGTTGGGCGGAATACAAACGAGATCAGCTGGGAATTCTTTTTTTGTCGCAAATGAACGCTAATAAACGCAAATAATTAATACAAATAGACCAAAGATAGAGAGTGGTCAGCCGAGTAAGGCTGAACGCCAACGAGTCTGCCGGAAAGCATTTGCGTCCATTTGCGTTTATTTGCGGATAAATCTTCACGGCTGACAGCCAGGAGCCGAACGACATGGCCGGCGCGAAAGAGATACGCACCAAGATCGCCAGCATCAAGAGCACCCAGAAGATCACCAAGGCCATGGAAATGGTGGCGGCGTCCAAGATGCGTAGGGCGCAGGAACGGATGTCCGCCTCCCGCCCCTTCGCTGAGAAGATGCTGCAGGTGATCGGGCACCTGCGTCACGCGACACCGGAATACCGACACAGCTTCCTGGCGACCGAGCGTGAGCGCAAGCGCATCGGTTATATCGTGGTCGCTTCCGACCGGGGCCTGTGCGGGGGTCTGAACGGCAACCTGTTCCGGGGCATCGTGCGGGAGCTCAAGGAGCAGAAGCAAGCCGGCGTCGAGACCCTATTCGCCACCATCGGCAACAAGGCGCTTGGTTTCTTCAAGCGCTTCGGCGGCGAGGTCTTGGCCCAGGTGACGCACCTGGGGGATCGGCCCCACATCGAGGACCTGATCGGCATCGTCAAGGTGATGCTGGATGCCTACGACTCCGGCAAGATCGACGCCATCTATATCGCGGGCAATATGTTCATGAACACCATGACCCAGCGACCAGAGATCCGGCAGCTGGTGCCGATCCGGGCCGAGGATACCGAGATCGATGAGACAGTCCGCCATCACTGGGACTACATCTACGAGCCGGACGCCAAAACGGTACTCGATGCCCTGCTCATGCGCTATATCGAGTCCCTGGTCTACCAGGCGGTCGTGGAAAACGGGGCCTGCGAGCAGGCCGCGCGTATGGTGGCCATGAAATCCGCTTCCGACAACGCCGGGGGTCTCATCGATGAGCTGCAGCTCGTCTACAACAAGGCCCGCCAGGCGGCGATCACCCAGGAGATTTCCGAGATCGTCAGCGGCGCGGCCGCGGTTTGATCGGATTCGAGGCGACGGGTGGCTAGCAGGCTATTTCACCTAATTTCTCTAATTGTCATTTCGAGCAAAGCGAGAAATCTTGAGGCTTATGTGGTTTTCTTATCGCCAAAGATCTCTCCCTTCGGTCGAGATGACGAGGAGTGTTTTACGATGAAATTTTTGGTGAAACGGGATGCTGGTATCTTAAGCAAACGCCTGAACATGTATCGAGACGCCGCGATGCGGCAAGAGGAGACACTATGAGCTCGGGTAAGCTGGTGCAAATCATCGGTGCCGTGGTGGACGTAAAGTTTCCCCGTGGCGAGATGCCGAAGGTCTATGAGGCGTTGACGATCGACAAGGTCGGCCTGACGCTCGAGGTACAGCAACAGCTCGGCGATGGCATCGTGCGCACCATCGCCATGGGCTCCACCGACGGTCTGCGTCGCGGCTTGGTTGCCGCCAGCACCGGCGCGCCCATCAGCGTCCCGGTCGGTATCCCCACCCTGGGCCGCATCATGGATGTCTTGGGCGAGCCCGTGGATGAAAAGGGTCCGGTGGAGTCCGAGGAACGGTGGCCCATCCACCGCGCCGCGCCCAAGTTCGAGGACCAGGCGGCCGCCACCGAGCTCCTGGAGACGGGCATCAAGGTCATCGACCTCATCATGCCCATCGCCAAGGGCGGCAAGGTCGGATTGTTCGGCGGCGCCGGCGTCGGCAAGACGGTCACCCTGATGGAGCTGATCCGCAATATCGCCGTGGAGCACTCCGGTTATTCGGTGTTCGCGGGCGTCGGCGAACGTACCCGCGAGGGTAACGACTTCTACCACGAGATGATGGAGTCCAACGTCCTCGATAAGGTCGCCTTGGTCTACGGCCAGATGAACGAGCCTCCGGGCAACCGGGCCCGCGTCGCCCTGACCGGCCTCACCATGGCCGAGTACTTCCGCGACGAAGGCCGCGACGTCCTGATGTTTATCGACAACATCTATCGCTACACCCTGGCCGGTACCGAGGTCTCCGCGTTGCTCGGGCGCATGCCCTCGGCCGTGGGATACCAGCCGACCCTGGCCTTGGAGATGGGCCTGTTGCAGGAACGCATCACCTCCACCCGGACCGGCTCCATTACCTCCTTCCAGGCGATATACGTGCCCGCGGACGACCTCACCGACCCCTCGCCGGCCACCACCTTCGCCCACCTCGACGCCACCTTGGTGCTGTCGCGGCAGATCGCGGAGTTGGGCATCTACCCGGCAGTGGATCCCCTGGACTCCACCAGCCGTATCCTCGATCCCAACGTAGTCGGTCAGGAGCACTATGAGACGGCGCGCTCGGTCCAGGGCACCCTACAGCGCTACAAGGAGCTCAAGGACATCATCGCCATCTTAGGTATGGACGAGCTGTCCGACGAGGACAAGCTGATCGTTGCCCGGGCGCGCAAGATTCAACGCTTCCTCTCCCAACCCTTCTTCGTGGCGGAGGTCTTCACCGGCTCGTCTGGCAAATATGTGCCCTTGAAGGACACCATCGCGGCCTTCAAGGCCATCGTCGGCGGCGAGTACGACCGTCTCCCGGAGCAAGCCTTCTACATGGTGGGCGGAATCGACGAGGCCGTCGCCAAGGCCGAGAGCATGTAACGCCGGGAGGATTCCCATGGCAATGACCGTTCATGTCGACATCGTAAGTGCCGAGGGGGCCATCCACTCGGGACTGGCGACCATGGTGTATGCGCCGGCGGAGATGGGGGAAGTCGGCATCTCGCCCCGTCATACGGCCTTGATAACCCGCCTGAAACCAGGTGACGTCCGGGTCGAGTCCGAGAACGGGGAGATGGAGCACTTCTATGTCTCCGGCGGCATGCTCGAAGTCCAGCCACGGGTGGTGACCATCCTGGCGGACACTGCCATCCGCGCCCGCGATCTGGACGAGGCCGCGGCGGTGGATGCCAAACGACGCGCGGAAGACGCCCTGGTCGGAAGGACCGCCGAATTCGAACACGCCCAAGCCCAGGCAGAGCTCGCAGCGGCCGTCGCCCAGCTGCGCGCAATCGAGAAGCTGCGCAAGCTGAAAGGCGCCTGAGTGTAGGCGGAAAATTCCTCACCCCTACGGGTCTGCCACTGAGCGTGTGGGTCGGGTCAGGGCCGCCGAGTAATAAAAAAGATATAAAGCAATCGGTTGTGTCGTTTGAACCGCTTAAGATGCCGAGCGATTTTCTGCGTCCGCTGTGTCTTAAGCGGTTCATCGCCAAGGTTGTAATCTTGAGACCTCGCCGCGTCATTCCGGCAGGGATTGCCGGAATCCGGTGCCATGGAGGGCGACCACAGTCGGGCTCTGAACCATCCTTGCCCGCTGCAAGCAAGCCACGCCGGTCGCTGTGCTCACCGTATCTACACCCTCGAAGCAGCTGCTCCAGAATTGGGCGGCTTGCCTGGTGGCGGTAGACGGGAATCAAGCCCCGTCCCTACAAAACAGGGGTCCTTCTGATGTAGGGCAAACCGACCTTGCCAGATGGCCTGTCTACCCTACCTTAGGTAAGCGGACAGGTCCGCTGGGGCTATGTTTTCCGAGAGCTTATGTGACTTGCCCTGGAGTCGATGGCCTTGGTTGCCTTTACGCCACAGGTGAGCCTGATCTGTGACTTTTTGCTCTTCATGTTGTTTTTCGGTTGACTCTTTGTTTTTCTCATGCTACTTTCTAATTCAGGCTATGTGCTTAAGGCTATGAAAGTGCTGCCTGTCACCGAGTTGTTGTTGTGGAATCGGCAACTCAGCGATAGCGCAACGGGTGACAGTCCAATAGGCGCGTGGCTTCGTTTAGTTACAGATGCTCTCGACTACCGATAACATTGAGCAAGTAGAACGAGCAGGATACTCAATTGAGAAGAACTAGACCGACTGATCGGTACTTCAGTGCTGGGGTCGTCGGCTCAATCCGTGAACGGAAGCATTCGCCGCAGATCGGCGTGGCTGAACGCAAGGGCACTGGAACCCTCGGTGATGGCGAGCCGATATCAGCCAATTTGCGTTCAATAGGTTATCGGTACTACTGCATGTACTAAATGTTACGCGCCTTGCCTCATATCCTGGAAGATTCCGGGGATAGCTTGATGCGCACGTGAAATGGCTGTAGCATCCAAAAGGTTACGAACCTACATGGCTGATTGTGTTCGCTAATCTACCCGAGAAATTAGGAGACTTGACTGATGAAGACATTGCGTAAAACACCCCTGAGCCTCGCCGTCGCGGCGTCGCTGGGCATGGCCGGCTTGGCCTTTGATGCCGGTGCGGTCAATCTGGCGACGGACGGTATCGGAGAGGTGGCCATCGCCCCTTATTACACCACCCGCAAGGGCTGGATGACCTTGATCAACCTGACCAACACCGAATCCAAACCGATCGTGGTCAAGGTCCGGATCCACGAGGGTCGCAATACCCGTGACGTACTCGACTTCAACGTT